>NZ_JBFRSN010000402.1:0-5323 GCF_041473595.1 Vibrio sp. 10N.222.46.A1 | reverse complement strand
GCGGCTTCAATCGCGGCATTTAGTGCTAATAGGTTGGTCTGTTCCGCTATATCTTGAATGACAGTCAGTGAAGATGAAATGTTCTGTACATCTCCTTCAAGGCGAGATACCACAGTGTTTGCCTCTGATACTTCACTTGCAAGGTCTGCTACGGAACCTGCAGCAGCGTTGACAATTTGCTGAGCTTCTTTTGCATTGTTCTCTGCAAGTTTAGCTGAGTCAGCCGCTTGGCTTGCGTTGCTTGAGATCTCTTGCGCTGTTGTCGTCATCTCGGTCATCGCCGTTGCTACTTGTTCTGTCTCTTCACGTTGACCTGTCGCTATTTCGTCGACCTGAGCTGCGCGAGAAGACATGCTGCTCGTTTCTGATACAACTTGCTGACCCACATCGCTCACGCTACGAATGATGGTCTGTAGGCTAGCAACAAAGGCATTAAAGTTCTCACTGAGTTTGGCGAACTCAGGCGCTTTGAAGGTTTCCATTCGAGCCGTTAGGTCGGCCTCACCACTTGCAAAGGCACTGATTGAACGGTCAAATTGCTCGAGTGGTTGCATGATTGTACGGTTCACTGCAACAGCGAAAACCGCTACCACTAAGGCAATCAAGCCACAGAAAATTGCAATGGCAGTTAGTGAGCTTTGTAGCGCAGCATTCGAGCTCTCTTTCATGTCACTGATGACTGCGTCAATATCATCGGTATAAAAACCCGTGCCGAGCATTAAATCCCATTGTGGAATAAAGATTGAGTAGCTGAGTTTTGGTAACGCAATGGACTGACCTGGCTTAGGAAAGTAGTAAGTGGTGAATTCCCCAATTTTTGAGTTCTTAATCAGGTCTTGGATTAGGTAATTGCCTTGTTTGTCTTGAAGGTCGTAGTAATTTTTACCAATGCCATCGGTACCTTGTCCGATGACGATTCTTACACCCTTAGAGCTGTAGCCAAAAATATAACCAGATTCACCATATTCTAGAGTTTTTAATGTGGGTAATGCTTCTTCAAGCGTGGCACCTTTTTCTAAGAAAGGAGATATCGAAGACTGAGCCATTTGCAGGTACGCTTTGAGTTCCTTTTCTTTCATCGCCATCATATTGCTACGCGTCGATTCTACTTGTTGTGCGGTTAGCTCAGTGCTCTTCATATACGTCACGCTCATCATCCCAATTGCCATTAGTAGCAAAGGGATAAAAGAGAGAATATAAAGGCGGTTTTTGATGGTGAGGGTCATTAGCACTTCCTATGTGATTGTCTCAGGCAATTTTCAACACATTATTAATGTGGTTTCGAAATGTAAACGGACTTGTTGTTGAATTGTTATCCTAAAACCTTTTTGTTTGATAAATATGATGGCGGTTAGGTTTTGAAGTGATAGGTGGTGCAACTAAGTACTTATCTGTAAAAAGAGCCGTTCGTTTCGATGCTTTTGAATTTGGCGCTGCTTTGGTAGAATGCGACGCTTTGTAGCACCCTGCTATGTCTATTCGTTAAGTGAGAAATATTCATGAACAAAAGCCATGTGACTATTGGTTTAACTAACCCAAAGAGCCCGACAAACGTTGGCGCGGTTATGCGTGCGGCGGGTTGCTACCAAGTCGACGAAGTTAAATACACAGGGCAACGCTACGACAAGGCTGCAAAATTTCACACCGATACCAAGAGTGCAACGCGCACTATCCCGCTTACTGGTGTCGAGTCGTTTTTAGATAACCTTAATTCAGAAACTAAGATCGTATGTGTGGAGTTGGCTGAGGGTGCAACACCACTGCCACGTTTTAAACACCCAGAGAACGCTATCTATATCTTTGGGCCTGAAGATGGTTCTATTTCTCAAGATGTCGCTGACCGAGCTGACCATGTTGTTTATGTACCAACTGTTGGTTGCATGAATCTAGCAGCAACAGTGAATGTGCTACTTTATGATCGCCTTGCTAAGTCAGATGAAATGGACGAGAGCAACGAGCTGATCAAGAAAAGCCGCGATAACCGTAATCACCTGCAAGTGAAGCAGGGGTAGATATCGTTTTAATCGTGTCTGGCCTCTTAATATCCAATGCAGATTAAAGAAAACCCCTTATTCGTAGGAATAAGGGGTTTTTACTTGGTTGATCTCGGATCTTAGGTTTGGCTATTCAGCACATTTGGAAGCCATAATTTTTAATGGTTGCCCCGCATCATCGAATTGTAAGCTCCATACATACTGCCCAGCATTACGAATAGTGATAGCGGTATCTTGACCGTAACCACCTTTAATTAACGAGTTAAGCTGTCCTAACTTTAGGTTAAGCCCATCCGCTGTGAACTGAGGTGACCAAGCCTTGGATGCATATTGCATGCGATAACTGCCCGGTTTTTCAGTGGTGACGACTTGGTAAGTGTTGTCACCTTTATATTCAAACTCTCGTTGACCCACGTGTTTCCAACCTGAATCAGCAAAATTGCCAACCACATAAAGTGGGCTCGAAATAGGGCCTTCAGCTTTTATTGTTGGATTGTCACATTGAGCCATGAAGCCTTGTCCAACTTCATTTCCTGTTGCTAGTATCACCGCAATTGGCCCTTTTTCACTTGGCTGTGTTATCGACAAGAAACGAGCTTCAAATGGGCTTAGAACGATAGAGTAGTGGCCATCAATAGCTGAGATCGATTGCTTGGATTCAATATCCTTCAGATCAGCTATGGAGCCGACTTTTTCTTTGGCTAGTTTTATGGTTTGTTCTTTGTTGGTAACGTTCACTGCGTAGACAACAGTATCGCCTTCATAGGCTTTGTGATCGACATAGGCTACATCATTGGCCATCAGGTTTGTACGTTTACCTTGTGATAGAGCGGGGTGCGTTTCTCTCAGTTTCATCAAGTTTGTCACGTATTGCTTTAAGTCTTTTTCGTGCGCATTGAGTTGAGCTGTGACACCTTCTACTTTACCGCTAGTACGGGCTACGTGATCATCACACAGACCATTAATGGCACAGTCATCAGTCCATACTTTGTCTGAAAAACCTTCTAGCTGATCGCCTATTTCGTCCCCATAGTAGGTGGTTATTGGGCCGGTATAAGCTGCTTGGAATGAAAATGCCGCTTTATAGCGCTGCCAATACTCTTTGTCTTGTGGAGAAGCGATATCACCGCGCTGTAATAAGTCACCAAAGCGCACAAGGTCATGGTTACCGATCATTAAATTTGGCTTCGCGTGGTCTGGGTATAACGAATGTAAAGACATGCCTTCTGCAAGCCACTCTCCACCTTTGTTCCCCACGCCAGCTTCGTTTACAGCAAAGGTTTCCGTCAGGCGGTAGCGCATAGGGAAATCAAACGCAGAACATAAGGCCGGTGCTTCATTTGAACCGTAGCCTGTTTCAATAATGCGGTTCTCACCTGCCCAAATTTCCGCGACCATATAACCCAGAGGGTTCACGGTTTTACCTTCGCTGTTTACGTATTCGACTTGAGAAGATGCGGTGTCTACCGTTTCTCTGATTTGACTCCAAGCTTCTTTTGGCACTTGATAAGCTTGATCTAAGCGCCAACCATCAATTTTGAGCTCTTTGATCCAATACTCGGCAACTTCTTGATAGAAGGCTAGGCTCTCAGGGTATGAGACTGGATTATCCTCTCCTTGGGGCAGCTTACCTTTTGGTGACGGCACTACGTTTTTTTTGTGGTGGCCAAATACGCCATCAAAGAAGACATAAAGCCCTCGAGCATGCGCTTCTTCAACTAAGGTTTTAGCTTCTTCCATCGTGCCGAATCTCGGATCGATATTGAAATAATCGGTGGCAAAATAACCGGTTGCATCCAGTCTATCAGCCCAATGGTCTTGGTTTTCGATAGGCTCTGAATTAAAGATTGGGGTTAGCCAAATGCCGTTCATGCCAAGAGATTCAATGTAATCAAGTGAGTCGATAATACCTTGGATATCTCCGTTATGGTGACTGGTTCCATAGCCTGTCCCATGACCAATTGAGTCATCGCCACTGACAAAGCTTTCGACCATCACTTGATAGATCCTCAAGTCATTCACGTCGGCATTGGTATTCGTTTGGCATTGGTATGCTGTTGGTTCTTGAACTGATTCAGGTGCAGATTGGCAACCTGCAAGTAGGATGGCGGTAACGGCCAACGCGGTATTGGATAGAGAAAGTTTCACGTAAAGGTCCTTATTATTATGATTTAACCTATTATTCACCATCCTGATATTCTATAAATCCTCCGTTAAATAGTGGCAATAGGAGTAGACGGTAGGCTGAGAGACTGAGGTCACAATATGTGGCTAATTTCTTATACATATTATGATGAAGTGCTGATTTTTGAGTCGGAACGAGATTTGTACAGGAAGATATTTTTATGCGGTATGTACCAGCCTTGTTGAGAATAAGTCATTCTCTGTTTCTAATGTTATCTATCCCGAAAGCAATCGGATATTATCTTGGGTTCATCATTAGATAATTGAAGGGTTAGATAACACCATGGAAGACAAGCAATTACTTGCCGCGCTGCAGCAACACCCTGTCCTCGATCTCTATCAGTTATTCCAAGAAGTTGGTCAAAACCGCTCTCTGTATGCATTACTAGAGAGGTTATTTTCCCTTAAAGAACACCACCAACTGAGCACTCGTCTTAGCCCTTTTAAGCCTCACATCGAAGGGTTGCTGGCTCAATTTGATAGCACTACACCGGACAGTGATATTCTCAAAGCGGTTGCTCTTCAGTCTGAGATTCAGCAACGAGGCCACAGTATGAGTCGTTACATCATGACATCGGACAATCACCGCCATTTTTCCCCAAATGCAGACCTAGTGATGTTTGGTGATTCGATCACCGAATGGGCACCTTGGGCGGATATCTTTCGCGATGTTTCGATGGTCAACCGTGGCTTAGCGGGTGACACCACAACTGGCATGTTGCGCCGTATTGATACCACGTTGAATGTGAAGCCAAAGCTGGTGTGCTTTATGGCAGGGATAAACGATTTGGCTCAGGGTAATGATGTCGAACATATCTACCGGAACTACATTGATATGCTTGAAGTGTGGCAAGAAAACGATATTCGTATATTGGTGCAATCAACGCTTTATGTTGGCTCTAAACTGCAAGGTTTGAACCCATCGGTGGAGCTGCTTAATAGCAAAATAAGCGAGTACTGTTCCCAGCAAGACATTGCGTTCTTAGATGTGAATTCAGTATTGTCACCTAATAAGCTTTTATCGAATGAATACTCATGTGATGATCTGCATCTGAATGCGAAGGCTTACCAAGCTTGGGCTGAGGTTCTTCAACCTACGATAGCTGAGTTACTAAAATAAACTCACGCAAATAGCCAAATAGCCA
>NZ_JBFRSN010000401.1:0-571 GCF_041473595.1 Vibrio sp. 10N.222.46.A1 | reverse complement strand
CATGCGGTCGGCTTCATCTAACACAAGTGTGTTCAACTCAGACAGGTCAATACGGTCTCTCTCTAGGTGGTCCAGGATACGACCAGGAGTGCCCACAAGAATGTGTGCGCCATGCTCTAATGAACCAATTTGTGGGCCCATTGGCATACCGCCACATAGTGTCAGCACTTTAATATTGTGAATACCACGAGCAAGAGTACGGATCTCTTTTGCTACTTGGTCTGCAAGCTCACGAGTCGGACATAACACTAAAGACTGAACACGGAAACGCTTAACGCGTAGGTTTTGCAGCACGCCTAAACCAAAAGCAGCTGTTTTACCTGAACCCGTTTTACCCTGACCGATAACATCCTTGCCATCCAGAATAGTAGGAAGACTTAACGCTTGAATAGGCGTCATTTCAGTATAACCAAGAGAATCTAACGTATTTAGAAGCTCTGGCTTAAGGGCGATTGAAGAGAATTTTGAAGTGCTCAATGGAAATATCCAACTGGTGAAAAACAGAGTGCATTATGAGTGTTTTTGAAAATTATTCCACCTTAATCACAGTTTTGAAGAAATAGGTTAGGCG
>NZ_JBFRSN010000400.1:0-364 GCF_041473595.1 Vibrio sp. 10N.222.46.A1 | reverse complement strand
TTTTGGTTTTCATCATCAAGTAAAGCTTGAGAGGCTATTCGAGCCTGATTCGCATTGCCTGACATAATCGCATCGTATATCGCTTTGTGCTCTTCTAAACAGAAGCGACCGCCTTCGGCAGAGTGGTCGATAAACTGTTTGAAAATCGTCGACAGAATGTTCGCGAACGGAATGTAAAACTGGTTACCCGTCGATAAGAAAATCGTTTGGTGAAACAGATGATCGTTGGTTGTCCACTCTTGGTAATCAAAGCCGTTTGCGGCAATGGTCATCTTTTGGAAAAGGATCGAAAGCTCTTTGCGTTGCTCTACCGTAGCGTTGGATGCTGCAAGCGCACACGCTTCTGGGTCAATCGCTTTTCTTA
>NZ_JBFRSN010000399.1:0-17728 GCF_041473595.1 Vibrio sp. 10N.222.46.A1 | reverse complement strand
GTGCGAGCCCCTGCCAGTTATGATCGTCACCATCAAGAGTAAGAGGGCTAAACATCAGGTGACCAACCACCTCCCCTTCATCAGAACAAGCCACCAGCGATAGCGTTAAATGGCTATTCTCACGCAAGCTCATAACCAAATTAGCTTCTGCATCCGTTTCAAAAACAGATTTCAATAAACGATCGATGACAAGTATATCTGCCGGTGCTTCAGTTCGAATAAGCATTCATTACCTCACTTTGTGTATCTGGGGATTGTACTCCCTTCTGCACAAAATCAGCTAATTGATTTAACAAAGTTTTCATAGGAGTCGGCAATAAGTCTAAATCGACGCTATCCATCAAATTTTTCACTTCCAAGCCTAGCTCGGTATCGCCCTCAATAGACAGTCGACGTTGGAAGAAAAGCGTATCTGGGTCTTCTTTTCGCCCAGCAATCAACACGAGATCATTTAGATTGCCACTAAAACTCACATCTTCATTGACCTCTTTATCAGCGACAACTAGTTGCTCATTTTTGTAGCTAATACACCAACTTAACCCCATATCTTTTATTGAAACTTTAAGCCACTTGTCTTCTAAGAACTCAAAATCACCATCCTCTAAAGCCTCCTTGAATACATTTTTCAATGCTTCTAATAAGGCTTTTTTTTGTACTGATTTTGGTAATAACTGGACTGGAGATCGCAAAATTGATGCGGCATTTTGAACTAGTTGAGTGCGTATCTTGTTTATCACGTGACTTATCCGTAACTTTGTCAATAATATAGAAAGCATCATAGATGATGTTGAGATCTCAGTTACTGTTATGTATCAAATTAATTCAGTTTGATGCTCGACCTTTAATATATTGATAATCACAGTTATAGTAACTCTGGTCATGAAAATCACAGCGAATCGCTGCACTCACAAGTAAACATCGATAGCTGAACAAAAAGCAATCAATGTTTATCGATAGTGAATATTCAAGCTCTTGGAGAATTGGTAGTACTTTGATGCCTCCCCAGCAACTACAACATTGGTTTACACAGCTTACTGCAAACAGCCCGTTCTTTTTTGCGGTACTTGATGCTCAACATAACTATTTTATGGTGAATGAGCGTTACTGTGATATTGCTGGTTTAAGTAAAACAGAGCTTGTAGGCATGAATGACCGCCAAACCTTGGGCGAGCAATTCTATCAACACCTAAAGCCTTACTATGAGCGTGCATTCAATGGCGAAACGATTGAGGCCGAAATCACCCTAAACGAAACGGCTTTAGACACTAGCCTTCATTTCAGCCTATCTCCGCTTACCAATGGTAAAAAGACTGAATACATCATCTTTCACGCCTTCGATACATCTGAAAACCAAGTACTTGTCCGTTCTTTAGAAGAGTCTGAAGCGAAATTCCACAAGCTATCTCACCTGCTCCCAGACGGATTGCTATTAGTTGAAAACGACTACATTCTGTCTTCGAACCCTGCAGCTGCGCGCTTACTTGGTTTTAACTCCACCACAGAATTGATTGGCGAAGAGTTAGGCCGATTATTTATCGATGAACAAACCAAAACAGTCTTTAATAATGACCTCAGCTCCATTATTTCTGAGTCTGGCTTGGTTTGTTTAACGGGTGCTCGATGTGGCTTTGAACGTAAAGTTCAGTTAAATATCGACTCGACGGTCATTCTTGGAAGCAGTACCCAACTCGTACTTATTCAAGACGCTCAAGAAACAACAAAACAATACACCCCCGCTAACAGTGAAGATGCCTACATCGATACACTGACTAAGCTCTACAACCGACTTGGGTTTACCAAAAGCCTTGAGCAGTTCATTCACAACAAGACCCCTGTTGTGATGCTCTACTTAGACATCGATAACTTCAAAAATATCAATGACTCACTTGGCCACCACATCGGTGATAAAGTGATTAAAGAGGTCGCATCTCGCTTAAAACGACAACTGCCTCGTCAAGCTATTATTGGCCATTTAGGCGGTGATGAATTTGGTATTATTCTACCTGAGCCTGAACACCCACGAACACCTGAAATACTCTCTGAAAAGATCATATCTCTGATCAACCAACCCTTCGATCTCCACCATTTTAGCAAGCGTTTAGCCTGCTCGATTGGTAGTGTGAGCTTTCCTCACGATGGCAGTGACGCACGTATCTTGCTACAGAATGCTGACACCGCAATGTATGAAGCTAAGGATCGTGGACGCAACCGCCTGATCAAGTTCAACGAACAGATGAACAAAGAAGCGCGAATGCGACTGTGGCTTGAGATAGAACTGCAAAAAGCACTGCAACAGAACGGGCTTGAGGTTTGGTACCAACCAAAAGTAAATGCGCGTGACTTCACCATTAACGGAGCAGAAGCTCTGGTACGTTGGAAACACCCCGTAGAAGGTTATATTAGCCCTGCCGCATTTATTCCTGTAGCGGAACGAGCTGGCCTTATTGAACAACTTGGTCGTGTGGTAATGCGCGAAGTATTTGCCACGGTGAAACGTTGGAAGATGCAAGGTATTTTACCTGGTCGCGTCGCGATCAACCTTTCACCAGAGCAGTTTGGTAATCCAAAATTGATTGATTTCATGGAGAAGTTGCTGCGTTCTACTGAGCTAGATCCAAGTGCGATTACCTTTGAGCTTACAGAAAGTGCCGTAATGAGTGATAGTGAGCACACGCTTCAAATGCTGAACGCGATTAAGAGACTTGGCTTTGCGTTATCCATCGATGACTTTGGTACGGGTTACTCTTCTCTATCTTACCTTGCTCGCTTTCCGATTGATGAGCTTAAAATTGACCGGGCTTTTATCTCAGATATCGATACCTTACCAAAGCAAATTACCGTAATTGAAAACATCATCAACCTTGGGAAATCTCTCGATTTAACCGTGGTTGCAGAGGGTGTCGAAACCAGTGAGCAAGCAACCCTGCTGTCTAACCTCAACTGTGGTTCAATTCAAGGTTTCCACTTCTATCGCCCTCAACCAAAACAAGAGGTTGAAGAACTGTTCGCCCAAAACCGTCGTCACAAGAATTAATTAAACACGCCCTCCAACACCAAGCTAAAGCGTAAATTCGCCATTCGTCAGTACCTCAAATGGGGTAAAAGCAGATTTATCCATCTAAACCTGCCTTACATCAATTCCGTCATTCATAATTCTTCATAAAATACTCGCTTCAATTTTATTCTATTGGTAGTGAGCAAATGGAACTCTTATGCCCAGCGGGTAACTTACCTGCTTTGAAAACCGCTATTGATTGCGGTGCGGATGCTGTCTATATCGGATTCAAAGACGATACGAATGCCCGACACTTCGCAGGACTTAACTTTGCGGGTAAAAAGCTCGATCGTGCTGTGCAGTATGTGCATGACCGCAACAAGAAAATTCACGTTGCCTTAAATACTTTTGCTCACCCAAACGGCTTCGAACGCTGGACTAACGCTGTAGATAACGCCGCCGCACTAGGCGTTGATGCGCTGATCATCGCTGACATTGCGGTGCTCGAGTACGCTGCAAATAAATATCCAGAACTAGAGCTGCACTTATCAGTACAAGCATCTGCGACCAATGCAGCCGCTATCGACTTCTATCATAAAAATTTCAACGTTAAGCGTGTGGTATTGCCGCGCGTATTGTCGATCCATCAGGTCAAACAGCTTTCTCGTAACATCACTTCTGACGTTGACCTCGAAGTATTCGCTTTTGGTAGCTTATGTATCATGGCAGAAGGCCGTTGCTACCTCTCTTCATACATGACGGGTGAATCGCCAAATACGGTTGGGGCATGTTCTCCAGCAAAATACGTTCGCTGGCAAGAAACGGATGGCGGACTTGAATCTCGCTTGAACGAAATCCTTATCGACAAGTATGAAGCAGGTGAGAACGCAGGTTACCCAACGCTATGTAAAGGCCGATTTGAAGCAGAAGTAGATGGTGAGCGAAAGCGTTATCACGCACTTGAAGAGCCAACTAGCCTTAACACACTATCTATGTTGCCTGAGCTTTTCGCCGCGAATGTTGCTTCTGTGAAGATTGAAGGTCGCCAACGTAGCCCTGCTTATGTCGAGCAAGTCACTCGCACTTGGCGCGCAGCCATCGATCGCTACTTAGCGAACCCTGAACAATACCAAGTGGAACAAGCTTGGAATGCGACACTGGCGAATGTATCTGAAGGTACACAAACCACGCTTGGCGCTTACCACCGTAAATGGCAATAGAGCCAAATGGAGAACTCAATGAAATACGCATTAGGCCCTCTACTTTATTTTTGGCCAAAACAAGATGTTGAAAGCTTCTATGAGCAAGCAAAATCAAGCTCTGCCGACATCATCTACCTCGGTGAAGCGGTGTGCTCAAAGCGCCGTGAGATGAAAGCAAAACACTGGATGGACATAGCAAAAGAGCTGTCTGATTCAGGTAAGCAAGTGGTACTTTCAACCATGGCATTGCTAGAAGCCCCAAGCGAAGTCAACATCATGAAGAAGTACATTGATAACGGTGACTTCGCCATTGAAGCCAATGATGTATCTGCGATTCAACTGGCAAGTGAAAGTAAGGTGCCTTTTGTTGTTGGCCCTGCGGTGAACACCTACAATGCACGCA
The DNA here is from genome assembly GCF_041473595.1 of Vibrio sp. 10N.222.46.A1. Classification (NCBI taxonomy): domain Bacteria; kingdom Pseudomonadati; phylum Pseudomonadota; class Gammaproteobacteria; order Vibrionales; family Vibrionaceae; genus Vibrio; species Vibrio sp. 10N.222.46.A1. The sequence continues at coordinate 13,128 of NZ_JBFRSN010000399.1, read as the reverse complement.
CTCTGAACCTGTTCTTGAAACAAGGTATGACGCGTTGGTGTATGCCCGTTGAGCTTTCTCGCGAGTGGCTAAGCAACGTAATGAAACAGTGCGAAGAGCTTAATATTCGTAATAAGTTCGAAGTAGAAGTGTTTAGCCATGGCTACTTACCTCTTGCTTACTCTGCACGTTGCTTTACAGCCCGAGCAGAGAACAAAGCCAAAGACGATTGCGAAACCTGCTGCATCAAATACCCAACAGGTCTACAGGTCGAAAGCCAAGAAGGCCAATCGGTATTTAACCTTAATGGTATCCAGACGCAATCAGGTTACTGCTACAACCTAGTCAATGATCTACCGAGCATGCATGACTTGGTCGATGTCGTTCGCCTGAGTCCATTGGGTATCGACACTTTCTCTGAAATCAATAACTTCAGAGCGAACGAGCAAGGTCAAAAACCAATGAAGATTGAAAGCCGCCAGTGCAATGGCTACTGGCATCAGCTTGCGGGTTTAGACGTTAAAAACATCTAGTTTCTAGAGTTAAACCCATCAGCCACAGAGACAAAAAGGTCTAGCATTCGCTAGACCTTTTTAATTCTACTTAAGAAATACGACCTATGCCGCCGCTGTATTCATCGGTGAGACATCGAGCTTCTTTACATCTTTGTAGAGCATCACCATCACCACCACGCTTAGCGCAATATTAGACAGTGGGTACGCAACCCAGATCCCCGGCACACCGTACAACTTAGGCATAATGTACAAGAAAGGTAACTGGATAAGCATATTACCTAGCATGACAAACATCGCTTTACTGCCTTTGTTGACCGCCTGATAGTAAGCACCCGCTACCACTAAGAAGCCATCAAGCGCCAGTGCAAACATGTGCAATCGAATACCCAACACGGTGTACTCAACTAGCTGAGGTTCATCTGAGTTAAAGACTGACACAAACTCTCGTGGGAACGCGTTCAGAAGCAGCACGAACGCCACACCAATCAATACCGAACTCATCATCGCAATCTTAAGTAGCTTACGGATATTCGCTTGGTTACGCGCACCATGGTTATAACTCACCAATGGTTGCATGCCGTTGGCGATACCTTCAGCCGTGAGATAATAAACCGTCACTATGTAGCCCAAAATCGCGTAAGCACCAATCATCAACTGGTCGCCATATTGAGAGAACAACGCATTGTGCAGCGCAACCATCATCGAACCGTAAGCGTACATAAAGAAGCTTGATGTACCAATGGCAAAGATTTGTGGAATCACATCAAGCTTCAGTCTCAGTTCATTCCAACGCAAGCGCAGGTTTGCTCGACGTGAGAAGAAGTAAGCTAACCCCAAACCTGTTACTACAAACTGAGCAATCGCGGTTGCCAATGCAGCACCCTTCAACTCCCAACCAAGCTGAGCAATAAACAGATAATCCAGAGCTATATTGATCACCGCACCGACAATCATCAGTATGGTGGCCAAGTTCGGGCTGTCATCGTTACGCAGTAAAAACGGCATCGCGATCGAACCTAGCGTGAAGACACTCGCGCCAATCAGAATGTGTAAGTATTGTAGGCCAAGTTCATACACTCTCCCTTCTGCGCCCTGCCAAAGCAAGAAGTTATCAGCAAACAAAAACAGCAATGCAGAAACAATAGGTGTTATCGCCAACAACAAGGTTAAACCTGTTGCTAAGATCTCCTTAGCGCCTTGAGTATCTTTTTCACCTTGGCGAATCGAGACAAGCGCACCTGTACCTACACCCACCAACATACCAATACCGAGAATCGAACCAATCACAGGCCACGCAACATTGATACCTGCAAGTCCATCAGCCCCCACATAGCGGCCAATGAAGATGCCATCCACCACTTGGTAAAGGCCATTAACCAACATGGCAGCCACAGTAGGGATTGTGTATCGCCAAAACTGACGACTAATTGAGTTACTCATTTCTTACTCTACTTTCATCTGTGAGTCGCATATCAACAAGATATGACTCGAAAAATTAGTTAACAAGGCTAACTAAATATCTAAATTATTTACTTCAAAGCTTTATTTAATAATAGGTTTAGCTGCTGAGACTCTTGCTCAGACAAACGACTTTCCAATATCTGTGCCATGACCTGATAGATCTTACTTTCTTCTTCTAAGCCGACTTCAGCTTTGCTGGTCAATACGACCAACTTAGACCTCGCATCTTCGAGCGAAGCTTTACGCTCAACAAGCCCCTTTCTCTCTAGTCTCTGAACCATAGTGGTTGCTGAAGGCTTGGTCACCTGCATCTCAATCGCAAGATCAGTCAATCGAATCGGTTCAGGAGAAGATTGAATGACCTTCAAATAGTCATACTCATTGAAGCTCAATTGGCAAATAGGATCTTCATTTACCTGAGTTCGCCATATCTTAGAGGCGAAGCGCTCAATCTTTTCTAAATTCTGGTTCAGCATACTCACCTAATCAAGAATGGCATTTAGTTAGCAAGGCTAACTATTTTAGTGTTGTTTAAATAAAAAGCAATCAAAAACGAGCCCCCCCCCCCCCACCACCTGTTTATAAAAAAGGAACATAAAAAAACCGCTGACAGGCAGCGGTTCTTCGGAATCAAAATATATCGTTTACTTTGTGTCGGCTTTTTCTTCGGCCTCAGCCAACTTAACTTTTGCTAAGTGCTCGGCTTTAAGAGTAGTAAATATACGGCTTAGCTCTAAGAAAGAGTAACGATGCTCTACATATTCATACACATTGAAAGACACTGACAACTTGTACAGAGAGATCGCATTCGCGTAGTCCCCATTCATGTGGTAACGCTTAGCAAGGTAGAAATATGTCTCAGTTAGGCGCTGCGCAAGTAACGTGTTGTCACGAGTACCGGTCAAGATGGCCTTAAAAGCCTGCTCTTCAGTAATGTCATCAAGCATAATCGCGACTAATACCCAACCCCACTGCTCATCACGGCTCTCGTAACGTTTTTGCAAATCAAGCTTGGCTTGCTCTGGCGTGAGTTCGTGCTGAATGATATACAACCAAAGCGCACGGAATGGATCACTTGGGTCATCGGTATAATGCTTCGTCATCTCTTCATTGGCTAAATCATAACGTTCGCCGTAGTAGAGTGCGATAGAGCGGTTTCTTTCTGCGTAAGAGTTTGCAGGATCAAGCTCTAACGTAGAATCAAAAGATTCATAAGCCGCATCAAACTCCCCTACCTGCGTAAAGTAAACCCCCAAAAGGTTGAAGATATCAGGTTGAGCAGGGTTCAATGAAAGAGATTGGTTGAAGTCGAGACGTGCTAGATCACGCAGGCCAACACTATCGTAGTAGTTACCACGTTCAAACAGCATCTTAGATCGAACTTCATCATTCAAGTCCGGGCGCTGTAATAATTGACTAAGACGTGCAATTTGAACCTCTTGCTGAACGCTTGGTTGCAGCGGTACAGCCATTGGTGGATAAACCCAACGTGAGGTGTTATCTGATGTTGTCGCACAACCTGTCAGTACAAGCAGTAAACACATACTCGCGGTTTGAAACCATTTCACAAATAATTACTCCTGTTATGACCGCAATAAAAAAGGGGAGCGATATGCTCCCCTTTATAACATGCTTTTTTACCAATGGGTTAGAAATCACTAAAAAGCGATAGTCCCATTAATAGGCTAAGAATTACTCAGCAGCAGGTGCTTCGCCTTCAGCTGGCGTTTCAACTGCTTCTTTCATGCTTAGACGTACACGGCCTTGACGGTCAATTTCAAGAACCTTAACTGGTACTTCTTGACCTTCAGTTAGGTAGTCAGACACTTTCTCAACGCGCTTATCAGCGATTTGAGAGATGTGTACTAGACCATCTTTACCTGGAAGGATAGTAACGAATGCACCGAAGTCAGCTAGACGAGCAACTTTACCTTGGTAAATGCGGCCAACTTCAACTTCAGCAGTGATCTCTTCGATACGACGGATAGCTTCTTTAGCAGCTGCGCCTTCAGTAGCAGCAATCTTGATTGTGCCATCGTCTTCGATTTCGATTGTAGTACCCGTTTCTTCACAAAGAGCACGGATAACTGCGCCGCCTTTACCGATAACATCTTTGATCTTATCAGAGCTGATTTTCATTGTGTGGATACGTGGAGCGAATTCAGAGATATCTTCACGAGCACCAGAGATAGCTTCATCCATTACAGAAAGGATGTGCTTACGTGCACCTTGCGCTTGGTTAAGAGCAATTTGCATGATCTCTTTAGTGATACCTTCGATCTTGATGTCCATTTGAAGTGCAGTGATACCAGCGTTAGTACCTGCTACTTTAAAGTCCATATCACCTAGGTGATCTTCGTCGCCAAGGATGTCAGAAAGAACAACGAAATCGTCGCCTTCTTTAACAAGACCCATTGCGATACCCGCAACAGAAGCTTTGATTGGAACACCAGCATCCATAAGTGCTAGAGATGTACCACATACAGAAGCCATTGAAGAAGAACCGTTAGATTCTGTGATTTCCGATACAACACGAACTGTGTATGGGAATTCGTCAACAGAAGGCATTACTGCTTGGATACCACGTTTAGCAAGCTTACCGTGACCAATTTCACGACGCTTAGGAGAACCAACGAAACCAGTCTCACCTACACAGTATGGAGGGAAGTTGTAGTGTAGAAGGAAGTTGTCTTTCTTCTCACCCATTAGGCTGTCGATGATTTGTGCATCACGTTGTGTACCAAGCGTTGCAGTAACAAGTGCTTGAGTTTCACCACGAGTGAATAGAGAAGAACCGTGTGTACGTGGAAGAACACCAGTACGTACGTCTAGCGCACGAACCATGTCTTTTTCACGGCCATCAATACGTGGGTTGCCAGCAATGATGCGGCTACGTACTACGTTTTTCTCTAGAGAACCAAGCATGCCGCGGATTTCGCGCTCATCTAGGTTTTCGTCTTGTGCAATTAGAGCTTCAACAGTGTCGTTCTTGATTGCGCCAACTTGCTCGTAACGAGCCATTTTCTCAGTGATCTGGTACGCGTCAGATAGACGTGTTTCAGCTTGCTCAGCAACTTTAGCTTTAAGCTCAGTGTTAACTGCTGGCGCTTCCCAGTTCCAAGATGGAGTTGCAACTTCAGCAGCAAACTCGTTGATTGCTTTGATTACAACTTGTTGTTGGTCGTGACCGTAAACAACAGCTGAAAGCATTTCTTCTTCAGATAAGTTATCTGCTTCAGATTCAACCATAAGTACTGCGCCTTCTGTACCAGACACAACTAGGTCTAGTTTAGAGTTTTCAAGCTCAGTATTTGATGGGTTAAGAACAAGTTCGCCGTCGATGTGACCAACACGTGCAGCACCGATAGGACCATTGAATGGAGCACCAGAGATAGCAAGTGCAGCAGACGTTGCGATCATAGTGATCATGTCTGGGTTTACGTCAGGGTTGATAGAAACAACCGTAGCGATAACTTGAACTTCGTTTTTAAACGCACTTGGGAAAAGTGGACGAATTGGACGGTCAATCAGACGAGCTGTTAGTGTTTCGCCTTCAGATGGACGACCTTCGCGCTTGAAGAAACCACCAGGGATTTTACCCGCAGCGTATGTACGCTCTTGGTAGTTAACTGTTAGAGGGAAGAAATCTTGACCCGCAACAGCTTCTTTTTTAGCAACAACAGAAACGAATACTGATGTATCGTCCATAGTCGCCATTACAGCAGCAGTAGCTTGACGTGCCATTACGCCCGTTTCTAGAGTAACGGTGTGGTTACCGTACTGGAATGACTTTACAACTGGTTTTTCAAACATTGTATATCCTTCATCTGAAAATCTCTTTTCAGAATAAGTGAATGAATGCTCAGCAATAACTAATCGCGACTAGTAAAAAAAGACGAGAAGTTCAATCAGACTAAACATCTGCTTTTAATAGTCGCGACCTATTGGCCGACATCTGTGACTGTTATTGTTGAGCTAATTAGGGTGCGAAATAATCAAACAATTATTCGCGTGCGAGAGTATAAACTATTTTCTTGGTAAGAGACATTTTCACGATTAAAAATCAGGTTAACCGCACAGAGAACCTTCATTTTTAACATTAAAAATATAACAGGCACAAAAAAAGGAGCATAAATGCTCCTTTTCTTCAAACTGTCTTTGCAGACATCGCTATTAGCGACGTAGGCCTAGACGCTTGATTAGGTCTTGGTAACGAGTAAGGTTTTTGCCTTTCAAGTAATCAAGAAGCTTACGACGGCTAGAAACCATACGTAATAGACCACGACGGCTGTGGTGATCGTGTTTGTGCGCTTTGAAGTGACCTTGTAGGTGGTTGATAGAAGCAGTAAGTAGTGCTACTTGTACTTCTGGTGAACCTGTGTCGCCTTCAGATTGTGCGTATTCTGCAACGATTGCTGCTTTAGTTTCTGCATTCAGAGACATAAATCTCTCCTGATAAGAGTAAGTTTATATTTGTAGCAGCCAATCTCTGATTCAGCCGCTACGCGAGTCGAGGATTATAGGGAAGTTTACGAGTTGGTGCAATAACAATCGAACTGATGAAAAACGAAAAAAGCGAACCATTAAAATTAAGGGCTCGCTTTCTATATTATTGATTCGCTTTTCCAGGCTAAGCGCCAATACCTAACTAGGTTTCAGCGTTATGGTTGTGGCTCTTCATCTCTGAAAACAACCAAACGCTTCGGTGCAACTCGGCCATCTTCAGCAATCTGAGCAACACCAACAAACAGTTTCTCTTCACCACTTGTCATGCGAACCGTACCTTCAGTTGGCGCACCAGAAACCTGAACGGGCATACCGTGCTGAACTAGGTCAGTCAGTTCCGCGTTTAAGTTAACTTCTGGTAAGTCTTCAACGGCTGTGTCCATTGGCATTAATAGTGGATCAAGCAGTTCTTTGGGTGCAATTTCTTGCGCCTGCGCTTGCTCTAGGATCTCGTTCAACTGCTCCAAAGTCACCATACGATCGTACGGATACTTAGCAACACCAGTACGGCGAAGCATGGTCACGTGGGCACCACAACCTAGCATTTCACCAAGATCGTCGGTAATTGTGCGGATGTAAGTGCCTTTTGAACAATGCACTTCCATCTCAACTTCATCACCTTCAAAGCGAAGCAGTTCAATAGAGTAAACAGTGATTTTACGAGATTCACGAGGCACCTCGATACCTGCACGTGCGTATTCATACAAAGGCTTACCTTGATACTTCAATGCTGAGAACATTGACGGAATCTGGTCGGTTTCCCCTTTGAAGCTTGCAATGCAGCGTTCAAGTTGCTCTTGAGTCACGTTAACATCTCGTGTCTCTACCACTTCACCATCAGAGTCAGAAGTATTGGTACGCTCACCAAGCTTAGCGATTACTACGTAGCGCTTGTCAGAATCTAATAGAAACTGAGAAAACTTCGTTGCTTCACCAAGACAAATTGGCAGCATGCCAGTCGCAAGAGGATCAAGAGCACCGGTGTGCCCTGCCTTCTCTGCAAAGTAAATACGTTTTACTTTTTGCAGTGCATCATTAGACGAAATGCCCGTTGGCTTATCTAACAGAATTACCCCGTTGATAGGGCGACCTTTACGACGGCGAGCCATTACTCTTCGCCCTTAGACTGAGTTTCGTCAGTTCGGCCAGACTCTTCTTGCTTACGCTTATCGTCGTTTAAAACTTCACTTACTAAGTTAGACATACGCATGCCTTCTACTAGTGTGTTGTCGTAAGTAAAACGCACTTCAGGCGTTAGACGGTGACGAATACGCTTACCAAGAGCCATACGAACTGGCACTTCATGCTCTTTAAGAGCAGCAAGACATGATTCAGGTGTTTGCTCACCGATACATAGGAAAGTAACGAACACTTTTGCGTAAGCAAGGTCACGAGACACTTCTACGTCTGAGATAGTTACCATACCGATACGTGAGTCACGAACTTCACGTTGTAGGATAAGCGCAAGCTCCTTTTGAAGCTGCTGAGACACACGTTGTGTGCGGCTAAATTCTTTTGACATTTTCTTTTCTCACTTAGAAAGATGGGGGGCTTGGTAATTACCAGCCCCCCATGGTGTATTCAACAACCGATTACCTTATTACCTTTATTAGTAATGTTAGTAACCTTAGTCAATATGTCGAGTCGTACAGACTGATTAGTCTAGAGTACGTTTAACCTCAACGATTTCGAATACTTCGATCTGGTCACCAACGCGAACGTCATTGTAGTTCTTAACGCCAACACCACACTCGTAACCATTCTTAACTTCTTGAACGTCATCTTTAAAGCGACGAAGTGACTCTAGTTCACCTTCGTAGATAACAACGTTTTCACGAAGTACACGGATTGGGTTGCTACGCTTAATCGTACCTTCAGTAACGATACAACCAGCGATTGCACCAAGTTTAGGCGACTTAAATACGTCACGAACTTGTGCAAGACCAATGATTTCTTGACGGAATTCAGGAGCAAGCATACCGCCCATTGCCTGTTTAACTTCGTCAATCAGTTGGTAGATGATTGAGTAGTAACGTAGATCTAGGTTTTCGTTCTGAACTGTATTACGCGCAGTTGCGTCAGCACGAACGTTGAAACCAAGGATGATAGCGTTAGAAGCTGCAGCAAGCGTTGCGTCAGTTTCAGTAATACCACCAACACCAGAACCTACGATGTTCACTTTAACTTCGTCAGTTGACAGTTTCAGTAGAGAGTCAGCAATCGCTTCTACAGAACCTTGAACGTCAGCTTTAAGTACAACGTTAAGTTCAGCAACTTCGCCTGCCGTCATGTTCGCGAACATGTTCTCTAGTTTCGCTTTTTGTTGGCGAGCTAGTTTAACATCACGGAATTTACCTTGACGGTAGTTTGCAACTTCACGCGCTTTACGCTCATCACGTACAACAGTCGCTTCATCACCTGAAGCAGGAACGCCAGAAAGACCTAGAATTTCTACAGGGATAGATGGACCTGCAGTTTCGATGTCTTTACCGTTTTCATCACGCATTGCACGAACACGGCCGTACTCTTGACCACAAAGAACGATATCGCCTTTGTTTAGAGTACCAGACTGAACTAGTACTGTTGCAACTGGACCACGACCTTTATCAAGGCGAGATTCAACAACAACACCAGATGCCATGCCTTCTTTAACCGCTGTAAGTTCAAGAACTTCAGACTGAAGAAGGATAGACTCTAGAAGACCATCAATGTTTGTACCCTGTTTTGCAGAGATGTGAACGAAGATGTTCTCACCGCCCCATTCTTCAGGAATAACGTCGTATTGAGCTAGCTCATTCTTAACGTTGTCTGGGTTTGCACCCTCTTTGTCGATCTTGTTCACAGCAACAATCAGAGGAACGCCTGCCGCTTTCGCGTGCTGGATTGCTTCGATTGTTTGTGGCATTACGCCATCGTCTGCAGCAACAACAAGTACAACGATATCTGTCGCTTGAGCACCACGAGCACGCATAGCAGTAAAGGCCGCGTGTCCAGGAGTATCAAGGAACGTGATCATGCCGTTGTCAGTATCTACGTGGTAAGCACCAATGTGCTGCGTGATACCGCCAGCTTCGCCAGAAGCAACGTGTGCTTTACGAATGTAGTCAAGTGTTGAAGTTTTACCGTGGTCAACGTGACCCATGATAGTAACAACAGGAGCACGACCTTCAGCGATAGCATCGCTATCACGGTCAGCTAGTACTGCTTCTTCAAGTTCGTTTTCTTTACGTAGGATTACCTTGTGACCCATTTCTTCAGCAACAAGTTGTGCTGTTTCTTGGTCGATCACTTGGTTGATAGTCGCCATAGCGCCCATCTTCATCATTACTTTGATAACTTCAGTTGCTTTAACTGACATTTTGCTAGCCAGTTCAGAAACAACGATAGTTTCGCCGATAGCAACGTCAGATTTTGCAACAGTCGCTGACTTATCGAAGCCTTGCTGCATTGAAGTTGGTTTAGCAAGCTTACCTTTACCGCCACGACCACGTTGGTTACGACCACCACGGTTATTGCCAGGTTGAGTTGCTGGAGCTGGTTTCTTCTTGCGACGACGAGGTGCTTTCTCATCTTTTTTGTCTGCCGCATCTTCAGCTTCACGAGCGTAAGTAGAAGTCGTCACATGGTAATCCGCAGATTTCTCTTGCTCTTTCTTCTTCTTCTCTTCTTCAGACCAACGTTCTTGGTTCTCTTCTGCTAACTTACGAGCTTCTTCAACAAGCTTAGCTGCTTCAGCTTCGGCTTTACGAGTTGCTTCTTGCTCTTGACGAGCTTTAAGTTCATCCGCTTCTTTTTTCGCTTGTGCGTTAGCGTCTGCATTTTTTGAATTCATGTCTTTTTTAGCCTTTTCAGCTTGTGCGCGTTGAGCCTTCTCTTCAGCTTCACGTTTTGCATCCGCTTCACGTGTTACTTTTGCTTCGGCTTCGCGCTGTGCTTTCTCTGCAGCATCACGTTTCGCTTGCTCTTCAGCATCGCGTTGTGCTTTCTCTTCCGCTTCACGATTAGCTACTTCCTCAGCTTCACGTTTCGCTTCATCTTCAATAGTGCTGCGCTTCACGTAAGTACGCTTTTTACGTACCTCAACTTGAACATCCTTACTCTTACCGCCTCCAGCGGCAACACTTAGCGTGCTGCGGGTCTTGCGTTGAAGAGTTAAACGAGTCGGTTCTGTTTCACCAGAAGTATCGCCGTGCTCCTTTTTAAGGTGCGTTAGCAATGTTTGCTTCTCTGAATCAGTCACTTGGTCCGACCCTGCTTTCTTCATGCCTGCATCAGCAAGTTGTTCAATTAAGCGGTCAACTGGCGTACCAATCTCTTCACTCAGTGCTTTAACTGTTAATTGTGTCATACCGCTCTCTCTCCTTGCTGAATTATTCTTCGTCGCCGAACCAACAGATGTTACGCGCAGCCATAATTAGCTCGCCTGCACGCTCTGCAGTTAGGTCTTCGATGCCTTCTAGTTCATCAACGCCTTGGTCAGCTAGGTCTTCCAATGTCGCAACGCCTTTTGCTGCTAGCTTGTAAGCCATTTCACGCTCAAGACCTTCAAGTGCAAGTAGGTCTTCAGCTGGCTCAACACCATCGAAAGTTTCTTCTTTCGCTAGCGCTAGAGTTGTCAGTGCGTCTTTCGCGCGGTTACGCAATTCTTCAACGATACCTTCATCTAGACCATCTACTTCAAGAAGCTCGTTCACAGGAACGTAGGCTACTTCTTCAAGCGTAGAGAAGCCTTCTTCAACAAGCATTTGAGCAAAGTCTTCTTCGATATCTAGGTGCTTCATGAAGTTTTCAATAGAAGCAACTGCTTCTTCTTGGTGCTTCTTCTCTAGATCAGCAACAGTCATTACGTTCAGTTCCCAACCAGTAAGTTGAGACGCTAGACGTACATTTTGACCGCTACGACCGATAGCTTGCGCTAGATTGTCAGCTTCAACCGCGATGTCCATTGAGTGCGTATCTTCATCAACGATGATAGAAGCAACATCAGCAGGAGCCATTGCATTGATAACGAATTGCGCCGGGTTATCATCCCAAAGCACGATATCGATACGCTCACCGCCAAGGTCGTTAGATACAGCTTGTACACGTGCGCCACGCATACCAACACACGCACCAACAGGGTCAATACGTTTGTCGTTTGTTTTAACGGCGATTTTAGCACGAGAACCAGCGTCACGTGCAGCACCTTTAAGTTCAATTAGCTCTTCACCAATCTCAGGCACTTCAACACGGAATAGTTCAGCTAGCATTTCTGGCTTAGAACGAGTAACAAAAAGCTGGAAACCACGAGCTTCTGGCTTAACTGCGTATAGAAGACCACGAACACGGTCACCTGGACGGAAGTTTTCACGAGGAAGTTGGTCATCACGAAGGATTACCGCTTCAGCATTGTTACCTAGATCTAGAATCACTGTGTCACGGTTAACTTTCTTAACTGCGCCAGTGACTAGCTCGCCTTCGTTATCAATAAACTGTTCAACGATTTGAGCGCGTTCAGCTTCACGTACTTTCTGTACGATAACTTGCTTAGCTGTTTGAGTCGTAATACGGTCAAACGTTACTGATTCGATATCATCTTCGATGAAACCGCCAAGTTCGATCTCTGGATCATCGTACTTTGCAGCTTCAATAGAGATTTCTTTTGTTGGGAATTCAACTTCCTCAACAGCTTCCCAACGGCGGAAAGTTTCGAAATTACCCGTTTTACGGTCAATCTCAACACGAACTTCGATTTCTAGTTCGCTTTTCTTTTTTGTTGCCGTTGCAAGCGCGATTTCAAGCGCTTCAAAAATACGCTCACGAGGAACTGCTTTCTCATTAGAAACAGCTTCTACTACCGCCAAAATTTCTTTGTTCATTAATCTAGCCTCTTAAGCTCTTCTCTCTAGGAGAACTAAAATTTAGGGATCAGGTTAGCTTTCGCAATATTGCTCAGGACGAATTCTTCTTCTTGTCCTTCAACCAATACTTTCACTGTCTCGCCTTCGATAGATTGGATATCACCTTTCCATTTACGACGGTTGCCGACAGCCATTTTCAAAACGATGCTTACCTCGTGACCAATAAATTGTTGGTAATGCTCAGCTTTGAACAGTGGTCTCTCTAAACCTGGTGAAGACACTTCAAGGTTATAAGCCACTGAAATTGGATCTTCAACGTCCATTACGGCACTTACTTGGTGACTAACTTCAGAGCAATCATCTACATTGATACCATTTGGTGAATCGATGTAAATGCGTAGCGTTGAGTGCTCACCAGCACGAATAAATTCTAATCCAACTAACTCATAACCTGATGCTGCTACTGGAGCGTCAAGCATTTCAGTAAGTTGTCTTTCTAAACCAGTCATTTAACCACTCCAGAAACAAAAAAAGGGCTCAAAGCCCAATTTAAATTCCAAGCAAACATTATCATCTAAATGCATTTATAAATGCTTAGATAACAAAAAACCCCGTATAAGCCGGGGTTTTTGTTGCTGGACCCTTATATGTTAAGTGTCATCATATTTGATATCACACTTAACTCACAGTGAGGTTCACACTGTGCAAACTTGCTACCAATACAAGCTATATAATAGCATTGAAATTGGTTGCGGGAGCCGGATTTGAACCGACGACCTTCGGGTTATGAGCCCGACGAGCTACCAAACTGCTCCATCCCGCGTCCG
>NZ_JBFRSN010000398.1:0-251 GCF_041473595.1 Vibrio sp. 10N.222.46.A1 | reverse complement strand
AATCCTTCAATATCTATTGTTTAACTTGACTGAATTTGGTCGGTGTAGAGATAGATAGGCTCGTCTTTCCGACAGGCAAGTTCATAATCGTATTAACGCCTTCTGAGCTCAGTTTTTTTGATTGCAAATCTACCTTGTTCAGTTTTTGGTTTAGAGTAGATTTAGTCGCGGTAACTTGCTGGGTTTTAGGCTTTGAAGTGGTGGTTGATTTTTTTGAACTATCTCCCCCGCAGCCGATCAAAGCTATAGGT
>NZ_JBFRSN010000397.1:0-344 GCF_041473595.1 Vibrio sp. 10N.222.46.A1 | reverse complement strand
ACCAAATTCAGTCAAGTTAAACAATAGATATTGAAGGATTAGTATTATGAAAAAAACCGTTTTAGCTTCAACCATTTGTATAAGCCTATTCTCTTCGTCTATCGTTAACGCCCACTACAATGGTGCTCATGAAGTCGGTGAGAACATGCGTAGTAGCATTGATGAAATGATTACAACTAAGCTTAAAGCGTCATTTTTTGACTCTGCTGCGCTTTATATGGACGCAACAAATGTTAAGCAATTAAAAACCTCCCCAACTGGATTGCTAACATCTTTGACTACGGGTTCGCAGAACACGGAACTTCCGTTGGAAACTAGACAGGAGTTGATCGACGCATCTCAAG
>NZ_JBFRSN010000396.1:0-8576 GCF_041473595.1 Vibrio sp. 10N.222.46.A1 | reverse complement strand
GTTGGTGCCCATCATTACTGTTGAAAGCAGACGAGAATCGTTGGTGATCGTTTTGCCGCGCAAGTCGACGTTACGCAACATTTTGCCGCTGCCATCTAGGTTGCGGAAAAACAGTTCTTCACCTGGGAAACCCAGTGTTGTTCCCATGTAGCCAGAGATGAAGCCGTTTGGCTGCAGTGAAATCTCCATCAATACCGAGTAAGGCATTAGGGTCTGGTGGCTGTTTTCATCAAAGTACCATGCATTTTCTGGCACTTCGTACTCTGCGATACACGATGAAGGCTTCTTGAAGTCGCCACGCTTACCGTCGATCTCAACCACACGAGTGGTTAGCTGCAAGTCGCCACACGGAGTACGTGGTGGAATCATTCCACGGTAGATAGAGAAATCAGGACCGAAACACTTCTCGATATCGCCAGTCGCGAATTCGAACATGTGGTAAGGCGTGAATGGAACCGTATCGGGTGTGCGGTTTGGGTAATCTGGAGTTGCCGGAGCTTCAACGTGTTGAAGAGGAACCACACCTTTGTTTGGTGCAGTTTCTAGGTCTTCAATTTGAGCCATCAATGGCGCATTCGCTGAAGCCTGTTGGTTCACTTCTGGTGTATGGCCCAAGCTTTTATGGTCCAAGCTTTCGATAACAGGGGTCGCGACAGCTGATTCTAAAGAAGGCAGATAACGAGTACATTCGTCGTCTTCTTTGATCATCACACCCAAGTTTTGGAAATCAACAATCACTTTGCCATTCAGCAAAATATCGATGTTAGCTTTCGCGTATGGGCGAGGGCTTAGACCAATCTCAGTCACTTCCATGCGGTAAGTCAGTTCTGCCGATTGTGGTAGAACTTGACCACGGCAACGTACTTGTTGAGGCGCATTTTCAAGCGGTTGGAAACGACCATTTTGAACAAGCGTGTGCATGCCAAGGTGCATCATGAAGAACTGAAGCAGTTGACCACAACCTTCTGCCATCAAAGAACCAGCCATTACCGAGTCATCTTTGAAGTGACAAGGGAAGTACCAATGCTCAGGCTCTAGCTGCTTATGACCTTCAATCAGACCAAGTCCCCATGTGCCACCTTGTGGTTCAACACGACTAACCTTTTCGATCATCATGAACTTCTCTGAGCTGAAGCATAAAGAAGGCTGGTGGCTATTGGATTGGTGAGTTGGACCAAAACATTCTGCAATGTTGGCAGTCAGTAGATGACGCAATTCTTGGTGGTTAAACTGAGTTTTAGGGCAGTGCAACATAGGATCGAAGCGTTGCTTAGTTGCAAGCTTACGAGCCTTGATTTCATCTTCAGTGTGAATCACACCCTTGCCATCTGCCAACTCTTCATCGGTGAAGAAGCCCGCACAGCCGTTATCCATTTTCAGGATCATCTTGTCGCCAACGAAACATTCGTACGAGAAGAAGAACAGCAGCGTGTCGCCATTGCGAGCAAAGTTGTTGATTGAGATGTCGTAACGCAGTGTATCGCCACCACGAGGCAAGTCGCCAAGGAAGGTCAGCGTGCAATCAAGCAGGCGATAAACACGCTCACCTTTGTTTTCGAAATCAATACCTAAGTAGCTGATTAGCATTAGGTCACACTGACCAGATTCAACTGCAACAGCCCAAGGGATCTGACCATCAACAAGATACGGCGCATCAACTGGGATGTCGTATTCTGTGGTCATTGTGCTTGGCTTGTACTCGTTAACGGTCGCGTTTAGCTTGGTTACACGAGATACCAGTAGGTAGTCCGTGGTTGGCAAGCGAACGCGACGCGAGTAGCTATCGATGATCGCGTAATCAGGGCCAAATACGTTCGCAATATCGCCTTCAGCGTATTCAACCAGATCATCGTAATCCCAGATACATGGCTTACGGATAGGTTTTACTGGTGCTGGCGTCGCAAGTACGTTGACTGGCGTTGACGAAACCTGAGCCGGTTGAGCTTGAACAGGCTGAGCTGGCGTTTGTTGACCAGTCGTTTGTTGGCTGGTCGTTTGTTGAATCAGGGCATTGCTATCTAAACCAGATGTCACTGCGTTTAGCTGTGCTTTTAATAACGCATCAGCCATCTGCATGCCTTGGGCACGTGTGTGCAGGAATGCTTTGTGTACCTGTTGAGCCGCTTGCTGGTTTTGAGCAAAAGCTTGGTTTTGGCTTAGATTTTGCGGCTGCTGTGAAGCTGCGTCGATTTGAGACGCGCCATTTTTAGCGGATAGGACATGAGTCATATTGCTGTGGTTACCTGTTAGCTGACTGTGGCGAGTTGGCGCCAGAGTAGGAGATACTGATGTAGGAGTTTCGATGACTGGCTCTATCGCGTTTTGCGCTAATGCATTCTTCTCTAACTCTTTTTGTGCAAGGGCTGCTTGAATGCTTGCTGTCGTTGGAACCGACGCCACTCTTGCTGCTTGTTTACCAGAAGCTTTCTGTTGAATCGTTGCCAAGTTGGTCACTGGGGTTTGGGCAATATGTTGATAGATATCACGACCACCAAGAGTCACTTGCTTAACTAATTGACGTTTAGCATCGCTCGCCAGTTCATTGCTTAAACGAACGGAAAGTGATTGAGATTCAACACTCGATTGGCTTAGTAGCAGCTGTGAACATTGTCCTTCGCTGATGTTGGCAACAATCGCGCTCTTAGAACTGACATTCGGATTCAGAGGTGCAAGGTTCAGGTTGAGCAGACCGTGTAGCAGGCTTGCCATACCAGAAGCAGCAGAGCAATGACCCACACGTTGACTTGCTTGAGTAGTCTTTGTGTTCCCTAAACTTAGAGACGAAAACTGATGAGATGAAGATTCTGGTGCATGGTTAAGCTCAAGCAGAGAAACATCGTTCGAGCTCATACCGACTTGAGTCAGTAACTCATCAACAACGGCGTTGTTATTCTCGCTTGAACCAAAAGCTAAGGCGTTGATGCTGCCGTAAGCCGCATCTTGGTTGCTCGCTACTTGGTTTTCTTCAACAAGAACAATCGCACCTGCACCTTCACCGACATTCCAACTGCCATCTTGCAGCTGTCCGAATTTTGGAGCTAGCGTCACTGGGCTTACGCTGTTCTTCAGAATCACATGTTCTGCACTGCCGCTTAGGTCGACGGCTGCAATCACAACGGCATCCATCGATTCTTGTGACATCAAGTTTTGTGCAACATCAATACAACGAGCAACCGACTGTTCAGCAGCTGAAATCGTAAAGGCAGGGCCATTAAAGTCCCACAATGAAGAGATACGCGAAGCCATGATATTGCCGATGAAACTGGTGTATTGGTTCAGCTTGGCTGCGTCCATCACACTGTCCATCGCGATGGTTTCTAGCGCTTGGTATTCGTCTTGAGTTAGTTCGATACCCATGTTGGCAAAGCTGTCAGCCAATTGGCTATGCAGGTTTACGCGTCCACGGAATTGGTGCATCTCAAGCTCTGTTTCCATCGCAACTAAAACCGCAACCTTTTGGCCTGCAACAAGCTTGGCATCTTTGATGGCTTCGTCTGCAACTTTCATCAGTAGCAACTGCTGAGAGATCAAACGGTCATCTTCATTTGGCGGCACTTTGAAGCGCAGGAAATCGAGATCGAATTGATCGATGTACGCGCCATTTGGAATACCGTGTAAACCAAACTGATTCAGTAGTTCTGGATGTTGGTCTAAGCCTTTCCAGCGCTTCTTAGGCAAGGCAATGAAAGCATCGTTGTTGGTCTCAATCGCAGTGCTTAGCGCGTTGATGCTCTGCAGAGAACCAAAGTGAGACGCTAGACCAGTAATGCTTAAATTAGATGGTTGTAGGCTTGGAGACGCTGACTCTTGAGTCGGGTTTACATGACTGGTGTCTGAATACGCTTCAAGCAGTAAGTGAGCGTTACAGCCACCGAAACCAAAGACAGAAACACCCGCACAGCGCTCTGAGTTGCCCGCTTTACTTGGCCAAGATTGAACCTGCGTTGGCAGAGTCTGTGAGCCAAATAAACCTTCTGGCGACGATAGTGGCTTATCCAAGTTAATACTTGGCGGAAGCACACCTTCTTTCATCGCAAAGATCATTTTCATGATCCCTGGCATACCCGCCGCAGTCAGCAAGTGACCGAGGTTGGACTTAGCAGAGCCAATCAATGGCGGGTTCGAACCATTCAATTTGTCAGCAAAGAAACGCTCCATTGAGGTTAACTCAACCTTGTCACCTAATGGTGTACCGGTTGCGTGACACTCAATCACTTCAATGCTGTCTGGTGATAAGTTCGAAGCCTCGTAAGCGCGTTCAAAGGCTTGGACTTGTCCTTTGCTGTTTGGGCTTAATACGAACTGGCCTCGGCCATCGTTCGACAAGCCAATACCGCTGACGACTGCGTAAATATTGTCGCCATCACGCTCTGCATCAGCTAAGCGTTTTAGGACTAAAACCCCCGCACCTTCGCCAGCAAACAGACCTTTACTGTTGCTATCAAACGGAACCGACACACCGTGATCAGGGTAAGCGTGGAAGATCGAAAAACCCATATTGATAAAGAATGGGTCAGCACCGGATACCGCGCCTGCCAACATCATGTCGGCTTTGCCTGTATTCAAGTAATCACACGCTAACTTCAATGAATACACAGAGCTTGCACATGCGGCATCTAGACTCAGTTGTACGTTACCTAAACCCAATGCATCAGCCACTAACTTAGAGGCGTTGTGTGCCGCTGCACCATTGATAGGGTTGAGGTCTTGCGCGGTTTCATTGGTTGGTAGCAATGAAAATTGGTCATTAGCTAATTTATCTTTAAATGCTTTCTCGACCACCGAGTGATAAATCGGTAGAAACAGGTCGTTTGAACGTGTGGTTGGGAACGAAAGGGCACCCATGATCACGCCTGTGCGCTCTAAAACATCGGCATTCAGATCAATGCCAGCGTCGACTAACGCCTTACGACTGGTATCCAAAGCCCATAGGAAACTTTGGTCAACACCGTTGAACGATTCTGCTGTTAAGCGGTAGCCATTGCTATCGAAATTGAAGTTTTCGATGTAACCGCCTTTGTCACAGTAAAAGCGGTCTGACTCACCTTGCACGCCCTGATAGTTTTCAGGTTTAGCTCCTAACTTTTCAGCGCTTAATGTGGTTCGAGAATCTTTTTTATCCAGCAAGTTTTGCCAAAAGTCTTTTGGCGTATCAGCTTCTGGGTATTGGTTTGCAATACCAACAATCGCGATCTTATTGCACTTTACTTGTTGTTTGTTCTGAGCCTGATACTGGTTCGATTGAGAACTCATACTAGCTCTCCTTGATGATTCACTGCGCTGCCTTGAGACACACCACTTAATTGCTTAGCGGTGGTGATCTGTTGTTTTAGCCCTTGAATAAGTGGCTCGACAGACAGTGGAATTTGATGAGTAATGAGCTGACCAATGCATTTGATGAGCGTGACAACATCGTCACCGCCTTTGGCATTGGAAGCGATTGTGCAGTACTGGTCTGCTACGTTGTCGCTACGATTGATCTTGTCGATCAATGTGCTGGTTTGACGATCGGCACCTACTTCTACAAACAGACGAGCACCTTGTTGACGCGCACTCTGGATCAACGCGGTGAAATCCAGCGTTGAACAGAAAGTGTCGGCAATCGAAAGGGCGATGCTGTCACTGTCGATATTGATTGGTGCGCCAGTCGGTAGACCTGCTGCGCTGATAAAGCGGATATGCTTTGGCAACTCGTCGAACAGTGATTGCGTGTAAAACTCACGCACTTGGCTATGCTGACTCAGCGCTGGTGTGGTGTGCATCGCAGTAACACGGTTCGCGGCAATGCCACGTTTACCAAGCTTTTTGAGCAGAGCTCGACATGTGCTTTCACAACCGGCCAGTACGCAAGTATCACCTTGGATGATAGCGAGATAAGCGCGCGGAAACTCTGGTAACAGAGCTTCAATCGCTTGCGCATCACTGCGAACCACAAAGCTGTTCCATTGGATGCTTTCGTCGCTGTTCAACTGCCAATCTTGACGCACTGCGGTGAGTTCACCAGAAATAGCCGTCGTGAAGATAGGACTGGTTTGAGTCATCTCAATCAGCGCATGTGGGTTTTTCCAAACATTTAAGCTGGCCCACATGGAGGCTTCACCTTTGGAGTAACCCAAAGCGAAATCTGGCTGCACTTTGAATTCATCACACAAGAGCTGCGTTAGTAAATAACTACTGCCGACACCTGCAATGGCCAATTCACTGAGCGACATTTCTTGCGCGTCGTCTGCGTAGGTTTTTTCTGCCTGCAGCATCTCTTTCAAGTTACCTTCGCGCTCTAAACGAGCAAATAACTGTGGGAAATGTTGGTGAAATTCGCGCAACATGCCGGGATAAACCGTGCCAACACCAGGGTAAACAAATGCAACGCCACCTTTGCTTTGAGGCTTCGGTGAGAAACAACTGCCCGCTGGCGTTTTGTAGTGGCTATTGTCACCCATTACTTTTGGCAACGCATTTTCTATCGCGGTGATCTCTTGTAGTGCAGCCTCAATTGAAGCCGCCTGAATCACGATGTTTGCACCACGGCCAGCATTGTGTTGAACGCTTTGAAAGTGGCTTAGGTTTGAATGCATCAAGGTGGCGATAGCAAGTTCGCTGTCCGTTGAATCACTAACGCATTTTAGCTCTTCTCTTAACGAGGTTAGCTGAGAAACCAATTCAGTTTGCTCGCAGCCAAAAACCACAAACATCAAACGTTCGCTGGATAGCAAGGTTTTTGGTTCGTGCAAACCGGTCGCTTGAGTCAATATCAGGCTGGTGGCTTTTGGGCTATCGTCACTGAAAGTTAACGCAGCAACACGTGCTTTGTTTGGCTCAGTGAACCAGTAATGGTTAGGTAATGAATGGCTCGGTAATGAACGGCTCGATATCGCATTAATTATATTCAACAATTCATCAAACTGCTGCGAAGCCGATAAGTCAGAGTGTTGCTGTTGATGACTTAAATCTGAAGCGGGGCGGCGTGCAATATCCAGAGCTAGCTGAATGCTATTTCCGGTAGCTGTATCTACAAAGCTCGCCAAATTCGCGTGTGGGTGAATCTTATTCTGAGCAGCATTCAGCGCACTTAACATCAACAATGATGGTGAGTGATGATCCAAACAGAGCTTAACGACATTACCTTGATTGACTGTCTCGATGGCGTGAGCAAGTGCTTGATTAAAATTGCCATCAACCACAACAGTTATCATCTCTGGGAACGAGGGAAATAAGTCGGCAGAAAGCTCAGCCGCGTTTGCTGGCTGAGCTAAAAGAGCGATGCGCAATGGCATCGCTTTATTAGTAGGAACAGTCACTATGACAATTGCTCCTTTTCTGGGTTCTTAGTAGTCTCTTTCTTCGACACTGCTGAGCTAGACTTCGGCAAAAATGCGTCGTTTAAGCTTTTGCTGATGGTGACTTTTGCACCTTTCATTACCGCGCTTAAACGACCATCTTGGTGGTAAAGCGAGATATCAGCTTGAAGCGAACGAGCCGTACTTTTTATCACGCTCAGATCTAGCCAACCTTGGTCACCATCGTGCATCGGTGCGTAACAAATAAACTCACCGATTGCAGACGGTAGGCTTGCCGCGCCGTATTTCAATCGAGCCCATACCAACATGGCTTGCAATAGATAATCTTCAGCAAATGGCTGGCTATCACCAAAACCTTGCTTCGGAATAAATGATCCGCAGTCGCTGTTTTCAATCTGAGGTAGTTGGCACTGAGCCAATAAACCTAAGTCGTCAAAGCATTCGACTGAGGTAATACCTTGCAATCTTGGTCCATGAAACAGAGTGCCGTCACTGTATAGAGCTTGTGCCGTTGTTACAGGAGCTGAAGTGTTGGCTTCAAAGCGCTTTGTCGACGCTTGTTGAACATCTTCAGAAACTTGCACAGAGGCAACTTGCAACTGAGCTTGATACTGTGGTCGTCCTTGGCAACTGATCACTGCTTTTAGCTGACCTTTTGATTTAGCATCAGAGGAAAGAACCAGTCTTAGCTCTTGCACTTCATCAGTATCAAAAATCACACCTTTCAGCAGTTTGTAGTTGTGAACGCTAACGTTCACCCCTAACAGTTGCTCAGCGATTTCACGCATCCATTGGATGGCACACACTGTCGGTAACACTGGGTTACCGGCAATGCAGTGATCTTGAATGAAAGGCAATGCCTTAGGATCAAGATGACGTGTCACAGTAATGCTTGTATTCAGCGGACTCTCTGCAAGATGCACAGACTCCGCATTAAGCTTTTTTACAGCAGCTTCCTTGTTGTCAGAACCTTGCATGCTCGTGCCAACCAGCAGTTGAATGCCAGTTTCGTTCAGTAGTTGAGAGCTAAATAGCTCTGCACCCGCTTGAAGAGGAATTACGTACACACCGCGCTCTGTAAACATACGCTTCAGCGCTGCGTTTACCATGCCGCCGTCCCACGGTCCCCAGTTGAAGCTCATCACTTTCGCTTGAGGGTTACGAGCAGACAATTGCAGAGCCGCTTTGTTTAGGATTTCGTTAGACATCGAGTAATCGCTTTGGCCTGTGTTTCCGTAGAAACCCGCCGCCGAAGAGAACATCGCAATCAGTTTTAGC
>NZ_JBFRSN010000395.1:0-3539 GCF_041473595.1 Vibrio sp. 10N.222.46.A1 | reverse complement strand
ACCTTTCTCAGTGTAAGCCGCTTCAGACACGTCTAGATCAGAACCATCTTCAGGTTTGATCACTGGGATGATATCGATGCCGTACTTAGTTGCGAATTCGTAGTCACGTTGGTCGTGAGCAGGAACCGCCATTACCGCACCTGTGCCGTAATCCATAAGAACGAAGTTTGCTACGTATACAGGAACAACACGACCGTTAAGAGGGTGGATAGCCGTTAGGCCAGTATCCATACCTTTCTTTTCCATCGTTGCTAGTTCTGCTTCAGCCACTTTGGTGTTACGACACTCTTCAACGAATGCTGCAAGCTCAGGATTGTTCTTTGATGCTTTCTCTGCAAGTGGGTGACCTGCAGCGATACCAACATAAGAAACACCCATTAGTGTATCAGGACGTGTTGTGTACACTTCTAATGGCGCTTCTTCACCGTTAACAGCGAAAGATAGCTCAACACCTTCAGAGCGGCCGATCCAGTTGCGCTGCATGGTCTTAACCATTTCAGGCCAACCTTCAAGGTTGTCTAGATCGTCTAGTAGCTCTTGAGCGTACTCAGTGATTTTAATGAACCACTGTGGGATTTTCTTTTGTTCTACCGGAGTATCACAACGCCAGCAGCAACCGTCTTCTACTTGCTCGTTTGCCAGTACAGTTTGGTCGTTTGGACACCAGTTAACAGAAGAAGTCTTCTTGTAAACTAGGCCTTGTTCGTAAAGTTTAGTGAAGAACTCTTGCTCCCAACGGTAGTACTCAGGCGTACACGTTGCGAATTCACGTTTCCAGTCGTAACCAAAGCCTAAAAGTTTAAGCTGGTTTTTCATGTATTCGATGTTTTCGTAAGTCCACGGAGCAGGCGCTGTGTTGTTTTTTACAGCTGCGTTTTCTGCAGGTAGGCCGAATGCATCCCAACCAATTGGTTGCATTACGTTTTTGCCTTGTAGACGTTGGAAACGAGATACCACATCACCGATGGTGTAGTTACGCACGTGACCCATGTGCAGTCGGCCACTTGGGTAAGGGAACATAGAAAGACAGTAGAATTTTTCTTTGTTTGGGTCTTCACTTACAACGAAAGTTTCGCTGTTATCCCAGTGTTGTTGAACCTTTTGTTCAATCTCTTGCGGGTTATATTGTTCTTGCATCGATGGTATCCGGTTATCTTGGAATTTGTGAGTTCGGTTAGAACAGAATCTTACAGATCGTCATAGAATACCTAAAGGAGCTGAGTACAACAATAGTTATACCCTTCATACTTGCAGTTGCTGCCTAGTAGATTGTGTAATTTTCACTGAATTTCGCAGGGCAACTATACTTAAGAGTATGAATTGCATTTGTTTGTGAGCGGGAGTGCATTGCGGCGCATCCGTTTGCTCGTTTCAAGGTTGGTTATCTTAAGGAGGTTGTTATGCCGAAGAAAAAAGCACTCTATGAAGAAGTCGTCGAAGAGGTGATAGAAACGCTGAAGCATAGTCCTGAAGAGCTTAACAACAAAATAGAAACGTCAGGTAAGTATGCGAAAGCAGCCAACGACATGACCAAAGACGAGCTGTCGTTGATTTCCGCTTACGTAAAATCGGATTTAAAAGAGTTTTCCGAAAGCTATGAAGAGAGCAAAAGTGGTCCGTTTTATTTAATGATTGCAGACTCTATTTGGCAAGGGCTGTTGGATATTACTGATCGTACTAAGGTGGAATGGGTTGAGTTGTTCCAAGATCTTGAACATCAGGGCTTATATCAAGCGGGTGAAGTCATTGGGTTAGGCACCTTGGTATGTGACGAGTGTGGCCATCAAACCGAATATAACCACCCAACCAATATCATTCCATGCATTAAATGTGGTTCTAAAGGGTTTAGTCGTAAAGCCCTTAAACCGTAAACTTCTGAACTATAGCGATATCAATGTTAAACCGCAGCAATCAAAAAGGGTTGACCCAACCAGTCAACCCTCTAATCACTTTTCTTCGAATCTAGCTCTTTGGCTTTCTTATTAGCCAACCCATCGCCAAGCTGAGCATCGCCCAGATGTACAGTGGCCAAGTACCAACTGTGTGATAAGGCGTTTGACCATCCGTTGAAATGAGTTCAGCTTTTAATACGGCCGTTTCAAACTGAGGTATTTGCTTGATGATGTTGCCTTTGTAATCGGTTACTGCCGTCACACCATTGTTGGTCGAGCGAATAACTGGCTTACCAAGCTCCAGAGCACGCATCTGTGCGATTTCCATATGTTGCAGTGGACCAATCGAACGACCAAACCACGCATCGTTAGAGAGCGTTAAAATAAAGTCCGTCTCATCAGTCACGCTTTGTCTAACTTGATCATTAAAGACGATCTCATAACACAACGCAGGTGCTAAGTGACGGCCATTTGCCACGATGTTTGGTTGAACAAAATCGCCACGGCTAAATGATGACATCGGCAAGTTGAAGAACGGTGCCAATGGGCGCAAGATATTTTCAAACGGCACAAACTCACCAAATGGCAATAGGTGATGTTTATGGTAGCGTTCGTCTGGATCGTAGCTGTATTCACCGTATGGATTGACACCTAGAGAAAGAACGCTGTTGTAGTACTTCTTATCTTCAGACTGATTGAGTACGCCAGTGATGATTGAGCTGTTGTTCATCTTCGCTGCGCTATCTAAGTTACGTAAGAAAGATGGAATTTCAACTTCGAATGCTGGAATAGCGGCTTCAGGCCAAATGATGATATCGGCATCCCAGTTTTCTCTACTTAGATCTGTGTACTTCATCATCGTAGGCCAGCGGTGGCTTGGTAGCCATTTACTGTCTTGATCTACATTGCCTTGAATCAATACCACTGAGGTTGTTTTTTCAGGGTTCGGTGTCACCCAATCGATATTTCGAATGCCAAAACCTGCACTGAATACGATCGCAGGGATGATGCCAACACTCCATGCTTTATTGATAACCATATAAGCGAGTGCAGATGCAGAGACAATGACTGCCAGAGTAATTAACTCGACACCGCCAATCGGTGCAAACGAGCCTAGTGGAGAATCGATTTGGCTGTAGCCAAGCCAAAGCCAAGGAAAGCCCGTCATTACCCAGCCACGTAGCCAATCACTGATTAACCACAATGCAGGAGCTGCGAGGAAAAAGCGGCTTAGGTTATTAGCAGGGAAGTACTTGTTTAAGCTCCAGGTAAATAGGCCTGAATAAACCGCTAGGTAGCCAATGAGCAAAGCCATCAAAAACAGGTTGGCTGCCAGTGGCATGCCGCCAAAATGATCGATGCTGACGTATACCCAGCTGATACCTGTTGCGAATTGGCCTAAACCCCATCCGTAGCCAATCCAAAGCGCACTTTTAGGAGAACGGTTGTGGATCAGTAACAGCAACAAAGCTGGGCTGAGAATAGCAAGAGGCCATATAGAGTATGGAGCGAATGAAAGGGTGGTTATAGCGCCAACAAAAACGGCCGCTAGCGGCCGTAATAGGCGATGAATAAAGGTCTTAGTCATCTAATTTCTGTTATCTCTTTAGAGAGAAGTTGTTATTCTTCGATAGTAGGAAGAGGCTG
>NZ_JBFRSN010000394.1:0-12402 GCF_041473595.1 Vibrio sp. 10N.222.46.A1 | reverse complement strand
TGTATAAATACCCAGCAACTCGCTGCAAAAATTAGCTCGAAAGGTCAACACGCCCTAGTAAGGTTCAGGAAAGCGGGTGGTTTTACCGTCACCACTAAGTGTTGTGATCGACTGTGGTTTACCATCCTCATCTAGCCTTAATTCACCAATCGCACTTCGGTTTGAAAGGCGATAGAAGGTTTGATTGTCTGGGCTTCGCTTCTCGATCTTTAAGCGCTTTCGCTTGGTGAAATAGTTCAAAACTGAGCGAGGACTGTATAACAGGCGGTCCCACACATCACAGAATTTAAGCAGCGGCGCTGGGAATTGATTTTTAATGCCACTACAGGTGATTTGATAAATGTTCGGGCTATTTCGGCGGTATCTAAGCTTGATATCGTAAGCAAAGGAGTAGTGAACATCGCCCGAAAGCACCACGAAATTGGTCGGTGTTTTGGTATGGGTAAAGATACTGATCAGCGTATTGGCACTGCCCGGATGTGCCATCCAGTTTTCAGCGTCAATCACCAATGGCTTACCAATTGTAGTCGCCATCTTTTGCAATGTTTCAATAAACTTCACGCCAAACATCGGTGCAGCTGAAACGATCACGACTTTATCTTGATGCATCAATTGATGTTGAAATTCAATCAAGGCCTCCCAGTCCATCAAACCTGAAGGTTTATTCATACGAGATTCCGAACGCCAGCGACGGGTTCGGGTATCCAACACAATGACTTTGGGTGAAGTATCTATTGTGTAATGCCACTCCTCAAAGCGACTCAGCATCTCAATGAAGGCTCGATGCTTGTTTGGCTCGATGTCGCTAACAGAGTGAGTAGTCGCGGCATCGCCGGTTTCACTGTTCGTTTGTTTAAGGTTGTCCGTTTGTTCAACGTCATGCGTTTGTTTAGCGTTATGCGTTTGTTTAGTAACGCGCGGTTGATCGACAAAAAGCTGTTTTGCTTGCTCGATGAATGTCTCGTCGAAGCTCTCCGGTTTATTACCCCAGCCCTGACACATCCAGTAAGCCGCAAGGCCGTTACCAATGACTTGAGTTGCGAACTGGTTTTGGTCTACGGCATGTTCCCAACCCACGGTAAGGTTCCAATCATCGGTCACATCGTGATCATCAAAGATCATGTACGTAGGGATATGTGCGAACAGACGTTGTACTTGCGGTAAGCCAGCAATGAAATCATCCATGATGACGCTTTCATCACGCCACTGTTGCTGCTCAGTCGG
The DNA here is from genome assembly GCF_041473595.1 of Vibrio sp. 10N.222.46.A1. NCBI lineage: Bacteria > Pseudomonadati > Pseudomonadota > Gammaproteobacteria > Vibrionales > Vibrionaceae > Vibrio > Vibrio sp. 10N.222.46.A1. The sequence goes on along the minus strand of NZ_JBFRSN010000394.1, from coordinate 11,178 downwards.
TGTTAATTGGCGTCCACCTTGAGTGAAGTTATTCTCAATTAAGCGCTCTCGATTGACACACTGCCACAGTGTCGGCGACCAAACTAACAGGTACATCGCGATAAACTCAGACAGCGTGACCAAGTGGTTTTCACAATCGGTAGAGCTAAAAATCGGTACGCCACGATTTGGGAAGAACTTATCGAGCATGGATGCTGAAGTGGTGTGGTGTGGCAAGTACTGATCACGTTGATATAAGTGATATTCGCTCTCAAATAAGGCGTCACTGCTGTTGATTCGGTTAACTTGCGAGTCAGTCGGTAAGCTCTCTCCCACTAGGCCAAGCAATTGAATCACTTGCTGAATAGCATCAAGTGTTGGGCCTGCCACATGGTCAGCGTAGATCTGATCGCCGCTCATCATCAGCATATCGGGTCTTTCAGCGACGGTTTGATCGGCAATCTTGTTATCTGCTGCGACTAGGCTGTCTTTGCTTGGATGATGTGGATTACGGCAAGAGCCATGAAGAATGTAATCAGCCGAGGTCGATATCTTAAACTCAACGCGAGATTTACCGTTGTAAACAAGGTGAGGGGCAAGCTCTTTTAATGAGCCTGACTCTGTGTGAACGTCATACTCTAGAGGTGTATTCGTCGGGAACTCGCCTTGTAAGCGGATGAGCGTTACCCACGCATGTGTACCGATTTGAATCGAATCATGATCTTCAAGCGATGAGGTATAAAACGGTTGGTCTGGCTCTACGTCAGAATTACGGGTATACAGTTCGGCTCTGCCTGTCAGAGGCGAGCTGGTGGCTAACCAAAGTACGACTTCAGTTGCAGTCGTTTTTCTTAAAATGGGTCCGGCGAGTAACAGGGGAAGAGATGATGTCGTAGAGGGTTTCAATACGGTACCTAAAATCGTTGGTGGCTAGTCGTCGTGGTGTTGTTTTGTTTCGAGCTTGTTCGTTTCAGGCTCTGTTATGTCGGGCGCGATCATTTCAGACTCAGGTGTTTCAGAACCATCTGCTTCAAGGAGTTCGATAACTTCCGAGCTAGAAAGTTCATGGCCCATTAGAAATATTGCCAATAGGGCATCGGCTTTGGTCTTAGTATCGGATGTGTCGTCTAACACTTGCTCTAGTTTTTCACGAATCATAGCAATTTCGTGTTCAACAAAACCACGGCCTTCTTCATCCCCTTGATTGTCTTCAGGGGCATTATCGAACTCAAGAAATAGCATGTCGCCGTCTAGGTTGGTATTCACCAAACGCTCAGGCAACCACGCTTCACCAATAACAATATCCGGATCGGAATCTTGGGGTAAGTGATCTATAATGTTTTGTAATTCGGAGACTTTCACAATGCTTTCATTTAACCGAGAATATTCCACATTGTAACGGCCAATGCCGCTCAAACCTAAATTTAGTTAGCCGTTATCGCTAATAAATGTCTATTCAGTAACACAAAATTTATTACAAAGAGTAATTACATAAGAATGAAGCTTAAATATTTACCGACTTTCACTCCGTCGGGCGCGGTTTTCCTAAGTAGCATTTTTCTAAGTGCTAATGCGTGGGCTGCGAAAGAGCAAGAGTGGGGCATCGCTGCAATGTTTCGTACGGCAAGTATTCCTTACGACACGTCAGGTGGCGACCAAACGGTTAGCTCTTTTGTTCCAATGCTATTTTTCAAGAACGACTATGTGTTCATTGATGGAACTGAGATGGGTGCTTACCTTTATCAACCCGATGACGAGAAATGGTCTCTTAATGCTATCTCTCGCATGCGCTTTATTGATATCCCTGCTTCTGAGCAGAATGAAATTGAAGGTGATACGGCTGACTTTGGTGCTCAACTGACTTACCAACTTGATGGGCCTTGGTCTGTCGAAACGGAGTTTATGAGTGACAGTGAATACAACTTCCACGGTAACTTACGAGCGAAAGCCAAGTATGAAACCGGAGACTGGGAGCTCACTCCGCGTGCGACACTGCGTTATAAAAGTGCGGATTTCAACAGCGAGTATTACTCAGCAGCGAGTGAAACCATCGGCGCAGGTGTGGACCTGAATGTCGGTGTAGAAGCCCGTTACCATGTGTTTTCGAACTTGTATTTATTGGGTTCAACCAGTGTGACTCGACTGGATGATAACGCCTATGACTCGTCGATTGTCGAAGACCGTTATCAAGGCGAACTTTACCTTGGTTTTGGCTTTTTCAACGATAAAACCAAAGCGCCAAAACCTAAGCTGAGCAATGCGCCGTATTTACGTGTCGCACACGGCTGGGCGACGCCATCGAATATTGGCGACATCATGAAGTTCAACAGAGAGAAAGACGAATACAACAACCAGTTGACCTCATTCTTCTATGGCCACCCGTTAACCGATGAGATCTTCGGTTTCCCATTGGACATCTACTTAACGCCAGGTATCGCGCATCACTGGAGTTCAGATGTTCAGTCAAGCAGCACCGAATACATTGTCGCAATTAAAGCGTATTACACTTTCGACTGGCCAACTCAATGGCGTGTTGGTGTGGCAGAAGGTATGTCTTACATCGATTCGCTGACTTACATCGAAGCGAAAGAGATGAAAGAGAAGGGTTATAACGGGAGCCACTTGCTTAATTATCTCGACTTTTCGTTCGACGTAAACGTAGGTGATTTAATGAGTAAGAATGACCTGAACAACTTATGGTTCGGCTATTCGTTGCATCACCGCTCTGCTATTTTTGAAAACGCCTCTCAGTTTGGTCGAATCAAAGGCGGCAGTAACTACAACACGGTTTATCTACAGTACGAGTTTTAAGCGCGTTTTTTAGCAGGCAGTTTATAACAGGCGTTTTTAGCGTTTAGTTTTTAACTGTGATTTTTGAAACATTCGGTTTGCGTTCGTCACGCTTCCATCGCTTTTACTAACGTGAGAGTGACTAATCAGCCTGATAGCAAAAGGTTTTCCCTTTGTTGTCAGGCTTTTTTGTTTGAGACTTGTGATATAATCGCGCGAGTTTAATAAGTACAAGAATAGGACACGCTTTGACTTCGTCTCCGGAAAAAGCAGATAACAACAAGAATGCAGCACAGCCAAGTTCTCCACAGAACGAAGCGAAATCAAATAAGCCTGCATCGAACCGACCTGCTAAACAATTAAATGCTGAACAAGCAAATGCCAAGAAAGCTGAACAGTCAGCGACAAAGACAAAATCATCTCAGAATAGCCCAGTATCTATTCGTAAAGCGCTCCACGAATGTATGATGCGTGATCGCTTCCGTTTGAGTAAGCGAATTACTGGCGCGAGTAAAATCAAGAACGAACAATCTAAGCACGCTGTCTTCGATGAGATTGCGTTAGATATTGCCAAGTCAATGATGACGGCAACTCAGCGTGCTGCGCAGAAACCAACCATCGAATACCCAGAGATTCTCCCAGTAAGCCAAAAGCGCGATGATATTGCGAAAGCCATTGCTGAAAACCAAGTAGTTATCGTGGCGGGTGAAACGGGGTCGGGTAAAACTACTCAGTTACCCAAGATCTGTTCTGAGCTTGGCCGAGGTCGTTTTGGCCTAATTGGTCATACTCAGCCTCGTCGCCTTGCGGCGCGTTCGGTTGCAAACCGTATTGCGGAAGAGATGGAAACGCAGTTGGGTGAATTCGTTGGTTACAAGGTTCGATTCAACGACCAAATTTCTGAAAACACCCAAATCAAATTGATGACCGACGGTATTCTACTGGCGGAAATTCAACACGACCGTTTCTTAAGCCAGTACGACACCATCATTATCGATGAAGCGCACGAACGTAGCCTGAATATCGACTTCATCATGGGTTACTTGAGAGAGCTTCTACCAAAGCGTCCTGACTTGAAAGTGATTATCACGTCGGCGACTATCGATCCTGAGCGTTTCTCGAAGCACTTTAACAACGCGCCGATCATTGAAGTGTCAGGCCGTACTTACCCAGTAGATACGCGTTACCGCCCACTAGGTGGTGATGACAGTGATTCAGACCGCGATCAAATCGAAGGTATCTTTGAAGCCGTTGATGAGCTGTGTGATGAAGGCCAAGGCGATATCTTGATCTTCATGAACGGTGAGCGTGAGATTCGTGATACCGCGGACTCTTTAAGTAAACGTAACTTGCGTGATACCGAAATTGTTCCGCTTTACGCACGCCTTTCTGCGGGTGAACAGAACCGTATCTTCCAGTCTCATACTGGTCGACGCATCGTTCTGGCGACCAACGTGGCAGAAACCTCGTTAACCGTTCCGGGTATTAAGTATGTCATCGACCCGGGTACGGCGCGTATCAGCCGTTACAGCTACCGCACTAAAGTACAGCGCCTACCGATTGAGCCAGTGTCTCAAGCGAGTGCTAACCAGCGTAAAGGTCGTTGTGGTCGTGTTGCTGAAGGTATCTGTATTCGCCTGTACTCTGAGGAAGATTTTGAATCACGCCCAGAGTTTACTGACCCTGAGATTCTTCGTACTAACCTAGCATCGGTTATCCTTCAGATGACAGCGTTAGGCCTAGGCGACATTCAAGCATTCCCATTTGTTGAAGCGCCCGATAAGCGCAATATTCAAGATGGTGTAAGGCTGCTTGAAGAGTTGGGTGCGATCGCGACCGTTGAACCGTCAGCGAACAAAAACAAGAACCATGGCGACGATAAGAAGAAGCTAACGGCAATTGGTCGTAAGCTCGCTAAGCTGCCGATTGATCCACGTTTAGCGCGTATGGTGATTGAAGCGCCAAGCAACCGCTGTTTGCACGAAGTAATGGTGATTGCCTCTGCATTGTCGATTCAAGACCCGCGTGAGCGTCCATCAGACAAGCAACAATCATCTGACGATAAGCACAAGCGCTTCTTCGATAAAGAGTCGGATTTCATCACGTTTGTGAACCTTTGGGATTACGTTAAGCAGCAACAAAAAGAGCTGTCGAGTAACCAGTTCCGCAAACAGTGTAAGCAAGATTACCTGAACTATTTACGTATCCGTGAATGGCAAGATGTGTACTTCCAAATTCACCAAGCAATGCGTGAATTGGACACCAAGCTGAATACAGAACCGGGCAGCTACGATGGCATTCACATGTCTCTGCTATCTGGTTTACTTTCGCACATCGGTATGAAAGACCAAGAGAAGAATGAATATCAAGGTGCTCGTAACGCACGCTTCCATATCTTCCCTGCGTCTGGCTTATTTAAGAAACAACCAAAGTGGATCATGTCTGCTGAGCTGGTGGAAACCTCAAAACTTTGGGGTCGTGTTATCGCGAAGATTCAGCCTGAATGGATTGAACCACTAGCGAAACACCTGATTAAGCGCAGCTACAGCGAACCACATTGGTCGAAGAAGCAAGCGGCAGTAATGGCACACGAAAAAGTGATGCTTTACGGAATTCCAATCATTCCGAAACGTTTGGTTAATTACGGTGCCATTGATGCTACTGTCAGCCGTGAGTTGTTTGTACGCAGCGCATTGGTAGAGGGAGAGTGGGAAACAAAACATGCCTTCTTCAAACAGAACCGCAAGCTACTGCAAGAAGTAGAAGAGCTAGAACATAAATCGCGTCGTCGTGACATCTTGATCGACGATGATGAACTGTTCGACTTTTATGACCAACGTGTTGGCGAAGAGGCGGTTTCAGGCCGTCACTTCGATACATGGTGGAAGAAGACCAGCCAGAAAACACCGGAACTGCTTAACTTTGAAAAGTCGATGCTGTTCCGAGGCGATGCTAGCCACGTTACTGATTTGGATTACCCGAACTTCTGGCATCAAAATGGTATCAAGCTGAAGCTGAGCTACCAATTTGAGCCGGGCGACGACAACGATGGTGTAACGGTACACATTCCGCTGCCTATCTTGAACCAAATAGACCAGAACGGTTTTGATTGGCAGATCCCAGGCCTACGTCAGGAACTGGTGATTAGCCTAATTAAGTCGTTACCAAAAACGCTACGCCGTAACTTTGTGCCTGCGCCAAACTACGCTGATGCGTTCTTGGCTCGTGTTACGCCGCTTGAAGCTCCACTATTGGATTCCCTTGAGAAAGAGCTGCGCCGTATGACCGGTGTGGAAGTGGTACGTGATGACTGGAAGTTAGACCAGATTCCAGAGCACTTAAAGGTAACATTCCGTGCTGTGGATCATCGCAAGCGCAAACTGAAAGAGCAGAAAGACCTGCATGAGTTGAAAGAGAGCCTGAAAGACAAGGTTCAAGAAACACTTTCTAAAGTGGCAGACGATGACATCGAGCAGCAAAACCTGCATACGTGGAGCTTTGGTGAGTTACCAAAAGTCTACCAGCAGAAACGTGGTGGCTATGATGTTAAAGCCTTCCCAGCACTGGTGGACACCAAAGACAGCGTAGAGATCAAATTGTTCGAAACAGAACAAGAGCAGATCACCGCAATGAAATCGGGTCAGCGTCGTTTAATTCTGTTGAACGTGCCATCGCCGATCAAATACTTGCACTCGAATTTACCGAACAAATCTAAGCTCGGTTTGTACTTCAACCCATACGGACAGGTGCTCGATCTTATCGATGACTGTATCGCTTGTGGTATTGATAAGCTGATTGAGCAGAAGGGCGGCATAGTTTGGGAGCCAGAGCAGTTTGAAGCTCTAAAAGAACACGTACGTGCAGAGTTGGATGACACAGTTGTTGAGATTGCTCAACAGGTTGAAACCATCTTAACCACGGCATTCGCCATCAGCAAGAAGCTGAAAGGGCGTGTGGATCTTTCAATGGCATTTGCGCTTTCAGACATTAAAGCTCAAATAGAAGGTTTGATTTTTAAGGGGTTTGCCACAGAATGCGGCTGGAAACGCTTGCCGGATATTCTACGCTATATGAAAGCGATAGAGCGCCGAATGGAAAAACTGCCGATTGACCCGAATAAAGATCGCCTTCATATGATCAAAGTGGACTCTGTAATGAATGATTACAAAGAGCTACTGAATAAAATTCCAAAAGGGATCGCGGTTCCAGAAAATGTAAAAGAGGTGCGTTGGATGATAGAAGAGCTTCGTGTAAGCTTCTTCGCACAGCAACTCGGTACACCTTACCCAGTATCAGATAAGCGTGTTAAAAACGCGATTGATGCTTGCTAAACGAATAAAGCTAGACGCAGTGGCAAGGTTTGGGTATAAATCTTGCTTATTGCATTACTAATTGAATAGTTATTACATACAGGGCGACTTGGTGGCAATTCATTACCACGCAAGGCCTGCCAACAGGACGAAAAAGGTCGAATATGAAAAAAACGTTATTGGCTCTAGCACTGCTAGGTGCATCTTCAACAGCGATGGCTGATTCTTGGTTGTACGGCGGCGCAATGGGCGGTCAAAATTCATTAGGTAATCAAGAAGAGACAGCGATGGGTATCCACGTGGGTACGGGCATCCTTCCATTTATTGGTGTTGAAGCGGGTTACTGGGATCTAGGTTCTTTCGACAGTGTTAAATACGGCAACCAAACACTGACTAAACTAGACGCAAGCACAACTTACCTAGCAATCAAACCAAGCATCGACTTTGGTCCTCTTCACGTATACGCGAAGGGTGGTCTTCACTCTTACGAGCTTAAAGCGAACGGCTTCAAGCAAGACGAAGTTGATATCATGTACGGTGTAGGCGCAGAATACTTCATCTTTGGCCCACTATCTGTAGGCGCTAGCTACCAAAACTTCAACATGAAAGATGACGACTCAGGCGTTTTCTCTCTAAACGCAACTATCCACCTACTGTAATTAGTCAGTAAGACGATCGTAAAAAGCGGTCGGATAATTGTTTGATGGGTTAATAAAACTCATAAAAAATGCCAGCTTGATAGCTGGCATTTTTGTATCTATTGACCGGGTAATCTTGACGGTATTTTCTGACCGTAGACCGTAGACCGTAGACCGTAGACCGTAGAAGGCTACTTTTTACTGTTTAGAATTTTCTGAATTCTTGGGTTAATCGCTTTGCCGTGTTGGCTTTCGTACTCTTCACGTTTTAAATCGTTTAGGTTCTTTACGGAGTTAGCAGCAAGGAGGAACTGCGGTAATTCAGTTTCTAGCATGCCTTTCTCATCTAAACGTTTTGCTTCCAAATAGTACTTCTTAAACAGGCCATCAAGCTTGTTTTCAGCGGTGCGTTTCAAGTCGTACAGCTTGTTTTGGATAAGCCACTTTTCAATGTTGTTAACAGCTGTGCGTGACAACACGCGAATGCGGCTATCAAGCAGCTCTTCTTCTGTTAATGAATCCTTTAGAATCCAAAGCTCACCCATTTGCGGCGGCCAACTGTTGCCAAGTTGAATACGTTCATGACAGTGCATTAGCACGCGGTTAAGGCCGTCTGAGTCAACAGAGTGGGCAAACTCAAGAAACTTTCCGCTTGGCTCACTACCGTATTGGTATTCCCACTGAGTTTCGTACACGCTCAAGAAAGAACCGAAAACATGGATACACCAATCGGTCAGCTCCAACTCTGCGGGATCTTGGTCAACAACAGGCACTTGTTGAGACGAACCCGTGCTAGCAGCATTGGGTGTCGCTACTTCAGTGCTCTGTGCTTCAATAACTTCAGGTACTACTGAGCCTGTAGAGTCAGGAACAACAGGTGAAGCGGGCTCAGAAGGTTGGCTTTTTGCCTTTTTGAATGAGCTGCTGCCTGAAGCGTTCAGATGGGCTAAGCTTTTGTCTATACCCATTTCCTTGAGCTTGTCCTGCATTTCCTGAATATTGAGAGGTCTTCTGCTGTTGTTGTCTTTCATTTTGCTTCTCGTTAACTAGCCAGTACTGCAGCTTGGATTCAATCCGAGATAGTGGCATTAATTCATTGGCTTTGGCTTTATACCAGAGGACAAATTTCTTCCATACTAAACTATGGTCACCGGTCAAACCGGAGAATTTAAACGCACGTTCTGCCCATGATGGTATCTCTTCTTCGTTGAGATCATGAGTAGATACGGTGTTGCTGTTCATTGAGCCTCGGCCTTGTGGGCGAGGGGCATGCTGCATGTGTTGCATCGGTGCCGGAGCAGGCTGAAACTTGGGTGCAGGTGCAGGTGCAGGTGCAGGTGCAGGTGCAGGTGCAGGTGCCGTAGAGTAGACAGGAATACTGTTGGTCGGTTGAACCTCAACGTGCGCCGTAGCTTGCTCTTGCTCAATGAGCATTTTGAAAACGTGAATCTCTTTTTGATCTCGATAATCTACTTTTACCTTATCGAGAAAACCTTGGTCGACTAAACACTTAAGGCAGTCGGCTAAACCAAACGTAGAGAGAGCACAAAGTTGACCTGCTGTTTGTAAGCACACATTGGTGTAGCCGAATTCGTCAGCACCGTCTGCAAGCATCAATAAAACAAGCTTTTCTGCTGGGCTAGAAGTATTCACTTGCCAAGCTAAATAAGAATATTTGGCGCTCAATATCGTGTTCTCAAAAAAGGTAAGTCGTTGTCACTATTGTAAGTCACCCCTTACCTAATTTATAGCAACTTAGTAGAAAACGGCATTAGTAAGCCAAATATTAACCATAAGGAGAGGTCTGCACCAAAAAGTGAACCTGAACTCACTCATTCTCGTGGTTTACGTACCCCTCCATTCGGCTCGAATAGCTGACTGTCCTAAACCATCATGCTCTATTTAGATGAAGACAGCGTAATGGGCTTGTATTGGTTTCGCCAAACTAAGGCGCTTCTTTCTGCGTTGGTTAGTGATGCCGCGTTGGTTAGTGATGCTGTATCGGTTATTGATCTTATGTTGGTTACTGATGCTATGCCAGTTAATGACGGCAGGCTGGTGAGTAACGCGATGTGATTATTGATGGTTTTCTCATCTATTCATAAAGTGAATTTAATTTTATGAAACACCTTGATATGATCAATATTTGCGCTATTATGACGATAAGTCAGAAATGACGAAGCGTCACAAAATGGTTAACTACATGAATTTACTATTCGTGTTAATATATTGGATAGGAGCGTTTTAAATACTGGCGAAGCTTAGATAACGGCTAAGCTCATATACGGACTGAGAAATTATGTTTGGCTTTGGTTGTAAAGGCGATAAACAAGGTATCTTTGGTTGCAAAGGCGTGTTGTCTAAAAAGCAGCAGTCTATAGCAGACCGAGAAGTAGAATTGATGTTGTTAGCAAAAGATCTGGTTCGAGAACAAGGGTTCGGAAACCTCACGATGGATAGGCTAACGGCAGCAAGTTCTTATTCTAAAGGTACGATATACAATCACTTTTGCAGCAAAGAAGACGTGGTTTTAGCCTTGTGTATTCACTCTTTAAAGACCGAGGCATTGATGTTTGCTCGTTCTGGAGAGTTTGAAGGCAACACACGTGAAAAGATCGTCGCACTGCACGTTGCTTACCGAATCTATGCTCGCATGGAACCGGTACTATCAACCTGTGCGATCATGGCGAAAAGCCCGTGGGTACTAGAGAAAGCGTCTAGTGCACGTGTAACCGAGATGAATGAACTGGAAGAGTTGGTGATTGAACAAGCCGATTCAATGGTAAACCGAGCAGTAGAAGCCGGTGACCTTAAGTTCTCTTCTGGTGTGGGTTCGGATGCCATCGTGTTTGCTAACTGGTCAATCGCATTTGGTTCAAATGCCTTGTCACAGAACGCATCAAACAGTCATTGTATTAAGCGGTTACAAGACCCGTATTCAGTATTACACAACGCGAACATGCTACTAGACGGCCTAAATTGGCAGCCCCTTTCTAGCGATTGGGATTACCGCAAAACCTGGCGCCGTGTAGAACAAGAACTGTTCAGTGAAGAAGTCGCTTACCTAGAGTCAGTAGGTCGATAATCTTCCATTAAGCCCACTCGTGTGGGTTTATTAATAACCATTAGTGACGATTCGTCATAAACTTAAGTTTGCCTAGTGTGGTTTTGGTTTTCTTGAGTGTATGACTAAGAATTGTGTCTTTTGTCAGCTTCGGCTGGCTTTTTAAGACACAACTATGACGAATCGTCACAAATGGAGACTGTGATGGAACATGACAGCCAGAAGCCCAATTTAGCCAATAGCTCTGATTTAATGAGTAACCCTGATTCAACTAGTCACCTCGATTTAACTAAAAAACCCGATTTAGAGAATCATTCATTCAACTCAGGTCAACAGGCTCATAATCTAGATAATAGTTGGCACTCAATACCGACTAAGCGTTCGTTTATCGTTCTGC
>NZ_JBFRSN010000393.1:0-3058 GCF_041473595.1 Vibrio sp. 10N.222.46.A1 | reverse complement strand
AGTAAACATATGTTTACTCTTCTTCTTGACTGAACTTAGAGCTTAATTCACACTACTGTCAACTTATCCTGACACCTATAATAGGACTATTTGTGCGTCTTGAAGTATTGTGTGAAGACAGACTCGGCTTAACGCGTGAGTTGCTCGATATCTTGGCCTCAAAAAGCATTGATTTACGAGGAATCGAAATTGATGTTAAAGGTATTATTTACCTAAATTGCCCGGATATTAATTTTGATGCTTTTAGTGAACTTATGGCTGAAATTCGCCGAATTTCAGGTGTGAAGGATGTACGTAAAATCCAGTTTATGCCAAGCGAAAGGCATAACACTGAACTGATTGCCCTGCTGGCAAACCTACCTGATCCTGTGATTGCGATTGACCTTAAAGGCTCAGTCGACATGGCAAACCACGCTGCATTGAACCTCTTCAACAAACAAGAAGAAGAAGTGATCGGTGAGCCACTAGCGACGTTCGTTCCTAGCTTCAACTTCGCTCGTTGGATTGAAGGCGATGTAACGCGTCACCGTGAAGTCGTGGTGCTAGATGGTCTAGATTTCTCTATTGAAATTCTGCCTATTTATCTAGGTGGTGATGTCAACGAGGCGGTACTGGCGAGTGCAGTAATGACGATTCGTTCTTGTAACCAAGAAATGAACGCGCCAGACGCCATCCCTGAACAGAATAACCTAGGTTTTGAACACTTTGTTGGTGTCTCTAATCGCCATAAAGCCTTGATCAGTCAAGCTAAGAAACTGGCTATGCTAGATCAACCTCTGCTTATTGAAGGGGATACAGGTACGGGTAAAGAGATGCTGGCGAAATCGTGTCATAACCGTTCAAATCGATCTTCTTTTCCATTTTTGATTCTAAGCTGTGCATCAATGCCTGATGACGTAGCAGAAACGGAATTGTTTGGACATGCACCGGGCTCATTCAACCATGAGCAAGGTCATAAAGGCATCTTTGAACAAGCGAATGGCGGTACGGTATTCTTAGATGAAATCGGCGAAATGAGCCCGCATCTACAAATCAAACTGCTGCGTTTCCTACAAGATGGTTCATTCCGTCGTGTTGGTGAAGAAGAAGAGATGCACGCGGATGTTCGTATTATCGCATCAACGCGCCATCGCCTTTCTGAATTAGCCGACTCGGGCTCGTTTCGTGAAGATCTGTTCTACCGCTTGAACGTACTGACTTTGTCGATTCCTGCTTTGCGTGAACGTTCAAACGATGTTGCGCCATTACTGGAGCTATTCGTTGCAAAGTACGCACAGCAGTTAGGTATGTTAAAACCAAAGTTGACTCAAGAACTAATCGACCAATTAGGTAACTACCAATGGCCAGGCAATATTCGTCAGTTAGACAACATGGTTCTACGTGCACTAACAGAGTTGGATTCAGATACGTTAACGGTTGAGCAATTCCACCTGCCACAGCTTGACACTATGACTGCTGGAATGGCGAATTTAAGCTTAGACGGCTCGCTAGACGAGATCATGAAAGACTATGAATCTCAGATTTTAGAGAAGCTTTATCAGTCATTCCCATCAAGCCGTAAGCTTGCTAAACGTTTGAATGTATCTCACACCTCAATTGCGAATAAGCTTCGTGATTACGGTATCAGAAAGAGCTGATGATATTAGACTGCTAAATTCGGTAAGAGTGAGGCGGTAACGAAAAAGAGACAAAAGAATAAGAACAAGACTATGGAAGATTCGAGTACGCAGCAACGTATTGATAAACGTGATGGCAACCTAATTTTACGAACGGCTGAGATCTATGATGCGAGCATGATCAGTGAGTACTTTCAGGTGAACAGAGAGTACCTTAAGCCTTGGGAACCTACCCGAGAGGATGCGTTCTTTGACAGAGCGGATTGGGCTCAACGGCTGATTAAGTTAAACGAACTCCATAAATTGGGGCTAGGCTATTATTGCTTGTTGATTAATGCTGATTCAAATGAAATGTTAGGTACCATATCGTTCAGTAATTTGTCTCGTTTCCCGTTCTACGCTTGTAATGTCGGTTACTCATTGGCGCAAAGTGCACAGGGCCACGGTTACATGCGCAGAGGCTTGAGCATGGCTAAAGACTACATGTTTGATGTGCAGAACATGCACCGCTTAATGGCGGGCTATATGCCTCACAACGAACGAAGTGCGGGTGTATTAGAGCATCTTGGTTTTGTTCGAGAAGGTTTTGCCAAAGATTACCTACAGATTAACGGTAAATGGGAAGATCACGTGTTGACGGCACTGGTAAACCCAAACTGGCAAGATAAACGCTCCGTGTGAGTGTAAAACATTGAATTTAGATACAGCGGAGAACATAAATAAAATTAAGTCATCGCTGTATCGAAAGAACATATAGGCATGGTAAGCCCATAAGCCTGAGAAGATATTTGAGGAATTTTGATGTCATATACAACTTTGGAAGAATACCAAAGAAAATGGATTTTCACTCACCAGTCAATGCCACTACCCGCTGAAGATTTGGAAAAGATAAAACCAATGACACAGGCAAGGGCATCTCAGTTTTGGAAAGAGAACGTAAGCCCTCAAAGCCCTGATGCTGAGAGACTAAGTTCGCAAGACTGGCCGAGCAAGGCATCTAACTGGAACGAAGAGATCAGCTGGATGGCAAATTGGGAAGCCGATGAGCCTGAAATGCCAGAAGAGATCCTTAACTTCATTGATTGGCAAGATGACGTAACTGTTTATTTTTGTTATGAAAAATATAACATTCTCGAAACTAAGTGGTCAGTTTTTAAGAAGCACTGGAAAAACTTTTTGTTCTACGATGATGGCCCTATTTTACTAGGTCGCCGTCGTTCAGAAGCACTTTGGTTTGCTACAAATGGTACGGTTAAAATTGGTAACCGTGCTTAAGTTCGGTGTGATTTAATCGTGCGAGTGTTGACGATCCGATCAACAGATAGACAGACAAAAAGCGAGCATTGAGCTCGCTTTTTTTATGCCTAACGATCTTCGAAGATCACCGGGAGGAAACGATTATTTTACCTCAGCTGAGGATGACTATTTTTACAGACATAGAG
>NZ_JBFRSN010000392.1:0-3954 GCF_041473595.1 Vibrio sp. 10N.222.46.A1 | reverse complement strand
CTTCCGTCAGTACATTCCTTTCGTACTGCTCCATCTGCTTTTCAAAAGCGAAATCTTCTCCGGACGCTTCACAAATTGGTGATTGAAGATCAAAGCCATCACCAACAATACCAAGTACAAATCGGTCTGCGACATTGCGTAATTCGCGCACGTTACCCGGCCATTCGTGTCGACATAGCTGCTGAATCTGTTCAGGGTAAATCGTTGATGGGCGTGTCTTGTACTTGTGGCTCGCTTGAATCACAAAATGGCGGAACAGCACCTGAATGTCCTCTTTGCGTTGACGCAATGCGGGAAGGTTTAAGCTAGCAATATTAAGACGATAGAAGAGATCGGCTCTGAACTCCCCCGTTTCACTCAGGCTCGCGAGATCAGCTTTGCTGGCGGCTACCACCACAATATCGACCGGGATTAACTCGTTACCACCAACGCGCTCAATCATTCGTTCTTGAATGACGCGCAGCAGTTTAATTTGCACCGCAATTGGCATACTTTCTATTTCATCAAGAAACAGAGTTCCGCCATTGGCTTGTTCTATTTTGCCAATGCGTTTCTTGTTGGCACTGGTAAACGAACCCGCTTCATGGCCAAACAACTCACTTTCGATAATGCTTTCTGTCATGCCGCCACAGTTGATCGCGACAAAGGGCTTCGCCTTACGACGGCTAAATTGATGCAACGCGCGAGCTATCACCTCTTTGCCCGTTCCCGTTTCTCCGTTGATGATGGTGTCGACGCCAGTATGCGCTAAAGCGAGCACTTGCTTACGTATGGTATCCATCGCTTTTGATTGGCCAATAACCACAGATTCAATCGGTAAATCCTCTTGCTCATCACCATCCGAGGTTGACGGGCAGCTGTGCTGACACTGGGTAATCGCCAAATCAAGCTTCTCCACCAGCTCACTCGAATTAAGCGGTTTTTCTAGAAAGTCGAAAGCGCCCAACTTCATCGCTTCGATCGCCATTGGAATATCGCCATGGCCACTCATCAATAAAACGGGCACATTCGGGGCACGGTGTTGGATTGAGCTCAACAACGTCAAACCGTCCACTTTCGGCATGCGCACGTCACACAGCACAACCGACTGACTGTTTGCTTTAAGCGACTTTAGGCCAAGGTTGGGATCAGTAAAGGTGGTGACACTAAACCCTTCTAGCTCTAACATTTCGCTCACGGCGTCGACGACATCTATTTCATCGTCGATAAGAACTATGTGTTTTTCTGAAATCATGAACCTGTGCCTTTTGGTAGAGTGACGATAAAGGTGGTGCCTTGGTGTTCAACCGATTCCACGTGAATCGAGCCGCCAAAATCTTTTATTATGTTGTATGCGATAGACAAGCCTAGCCCAAGCCCCTTACCTGTTGTTTTGCTGGAATAAAATGGGTCAAACAGATGCGGAATGTCCTCTTCAGGTATCCCTAACCCGTTGTCCATCACCAAAATCTGAATGGTCTTCGAATGCTCTTGAGTTGAGATGCTGAGCTCTGGTTGTTCTCTGTGCTCAATGGCATCCAAAGCATTGCTGATCAAATTCACCAGAACCTGTTCTAAGCGAATGTTGTTAGCTCGAACCATTTGGCTACTTTGGGGCGAATACTGAATCGACACAGCGCTCTGTCGGGTTTCAAACAGGTCAATCGCATCACCAATCACCTTATTCAATTCAACGTTATCAATCTTGCCATCACTCTTACGTGAGAAGGCCTTTAGGTGACGAGTAATCGCAGCCACTTTGTCTAACAAAATCTCGATCTTTTTTAGGTTCTCTTCTGCCCTGTCTGGCCTTTGCTTGCCTAACCAAAGCTGCGCGCTTCGAACGTGACTGTTTACTGCGGTCAGAGGTTGATTGATCTCGTGCGTGATCCCGACACTCAATTGCCCTAGCGCGGCCAATTTTCCGGCTTGGATTAGCTCGTCTTGAGTCACTCGTAATTTGGCTTCGGCTAAGGTGCGCTCTTCAACCTCAGCCTCTAATTTTCGATTGGTTTGCTTAACGACTTTGGCCGTGGTCTGGAATACCTTTAGGTACTTGGCCATTTGCGTCACTTCGTCTTTGCCACGAATAGAAACTTCGGTATCTAGATGACCGGTAGAAATCGCGAACATGTTGTCTTTGAGCTGTAAAAGCCTTTCTAAAATACTCTTACGCACGTAGAACCACGAAATGGCAGCTGCAGCCAACACGCTAAACAGAGAAAGAAAAAGAGAGAGTTGTTGGTTCGATTGTAAAGACAACTGCGCCTGCTGAATCGACAGGTCAATATTGCTATTCACCTTGCTGGTGTTGCTTTCGATCTGCACGGTTAACTGATTCAAATGCTCGCGGCTGTTTTGCAGGAAATACTGCTCTTGATAGAGATGATTAAGCGCTTTGTTTTTCATCCCATACAAGCTGCTATCACTTGAAGCGAGGTTATAAATAACCGTGAGTTGGCGATCTAACTCAGGAAAATTACTTCTTAAATCACCACTGACCCAAAGTTTCCACCACTCTTCACCGACTTGCTCTAAGCGGTAGCTAGTGTAATCCAACTCATTAAAGCTTGAGTCGTTATACAACTTCTCTACTAAGCCTAATTGGTAATAAAGCAGAGATTTCAACTGAGTATATTGAATTTGATCTTTGGCTGACTCAGGCAAACTATCGAGTGAATCACTGGCCTGTTGCAACAGAGGATAAAAACCCTCAAGCAAATTACGAAGTTCTTGATTGAGTTGTTCTGACTCAATCTCACTTTGATACAACAAACTCAGACTATTGTTAACTTGGGCGATAAGATCTTTAAAATAGGCGTGATAATCAGGGAATTGAACCATAACGCTATTCATCACTGAAATGGCCTCTTCAATTTTGAGCATCGCCTGCTTACGCTCTAAATTAGATTCAGCATCACTGAGTTGAGATGAGGTCGTGATAATCACACGCACCATATCATTGAGGCGTGCAGCGTTATCTAAGGCGGGGATTTCACTCTCTTTTAATTCAACGAGGCGTTGGTTTAGATCGTCAAAAGTAAAGCTAGAAACAACCGAAAGGAAGATGGTGGTCATCGATAACATGGCCAATGCCAATACCAAGCGCAGTTCGATCCCCTTCCAACCAAACCACTTACGGCGCGGAATTTTGATCGAAAACGGGCGTTCAAAACTGTCTTTGTTTTCTATCACCTCGGAGACATGACTACTCACTAGCCCCACCTTCTTCTCATCATAAAATCAACAGGATCCGTCAATGATTCAATCAGTTAGGTGATTTACCTATTTAATCTTAGATCGAATAGCTTTAGTGAAGCTATTAAACGAAGAGTAATCATTAACATTTCACATAAGATATCATAACAATTATTTTATAAAGCTTGCATGGTCTGTTTTGCGATAATAGAAAGTGACCGCACCGACAGAAACGTGATTACTTTATCAATCCCTGTCGGAGGGCATTTTAGTTCGAGCACTTCCAATAAAGTCTGATCATTTATCATAGAGATTGATCGTATTGGGCTTATCATTCGCAAAACGGTCTTGAATCTAAACTTTCAGACAAATTAGCAATAATGGAAAATCATGGAGTCTCGCAGTGTAGGACACTACCTATGTCGAAATAGGATGGATGTATCGATCGCAAGACAATTTTGGGTGGCAAATATGCCAAGGCCTTGCACAAAGGTACTTACGAGAAACTCTCTGAAGCATACCGTTATTTACTCTTGAAATGGCTACCAGACAGTGGGTTTGAACTGCGAGACCAACCATGCTTTGAGGTGTACCTGAATCGAGACCCAAGACGAACTAAACCTGAGAATTTGAAAACCGAAATCTATATTCCGATCAAGTAACTAAGAGAGCTTCCCTTGAGTCAGTCAATCACGGCTGGCTCATTTTTGCCCCAAAATTGGTTAGATTAAATACTCTACTCATTCCGGGGGCGTGCGTTTTCCCTATCAAATCTAA
>NZ_JBFRSN010000391.1:0-1860 GCF_041473595.1 Vibrio sp. 10N.222.46.A1 | reverse complement strand
GAGTGGACTCAAGTGGCAGGGAGAAAAGCATGTTGCATCAAATTAATCTACTGCCGTGGCGTGATGAGATTCGCGCTCAACACAAGAAGCGCTTTATCCACCTAGTCATTCTTGGCGTCATCATTGCACTTACAGGGCAATGGGCGGTTGGTCACTATTTTCAGGTTCAACAAGCCAAACAGCAAGCTCGCCTCAATTATCTTAATCAATACATTGCCGAGCTCGACCGACAAATTCAATCGTTAAAAGTTGCAGAACAAGAACACAAAGCCATTCTGACTCGACTTGATGTGGTGGAATCTTTGCAGCTTGGCCGTAATAAGACCACCGACTTTATGAATCTAATGCCGGAGCTGATTCCTGAGGGCGTGTATGTCGACAAGATAAAGATGAATGGTCAGGAGATTGAGATGGCAGGTATCAGCGACAGTACGGCTCGCCTCGCCACAATGTTGGACAATCTAGAGCGTTCTGATTCTCTTAAAAGGGTCGAGATGCACTCTATTATCCATAACCGAAAGCGCTTCAATAAAGAGTTTCAGACCTTCAAGGTCTCTTTTGTGTTTAGCCCTGTTTCTTTAGAAAACACAACCGCAGAGAGCGCAACCGCGAGCAGAAAAGAGAAGGGGACAAATCATGGCTAACCTTAAAAGTAGGATTAGCTGGCAAGATCTCGATGCTGATGAGATCACCGAATGGCCGTTGTTGCCCCAACTGCTCGTTATTCTGTTGCTGATGATATTAATCCAAGGTGTTGGGACTTGGTTGTATGTACTGCCTTTAGACGATGAACTGCAGCAGATGAAGCAGCAAGAGCAGACTTTGAAAGCAACGTTAAGGATAAAAGCGAACAAGGTTGCGGCTTTGCCTAAGCTTCAGAGTCAGTTGGATGAGCTGACTAGCCGTTACGATTATCTGTTAGAGCAGCTGCCCGTGCAAAAAGAGCTCGCCAGTATGTTGGCCTCAGTGAATGAACTTGGTTTGGATAATGCGCTGACCTTTACGCGCATTGATTGGGGTCAAAAGCAGAACAAGGAATTCCTCTATCGGTTACCCCTCAATATTGAGCTAACCGGTGATTACCATGAGATTGGCGATTTCTCCGCGGCCATCGCAAAACTGCCACGCATTATTAGCTTCGATGATGTGAATTGGCAGCGAGTCAGTCAAGAAAGCAGCACGCTACATTTCAGGGTTCGAGCTTACACCTATCAGTTTAAATCGGAGGTGAATGATGAAATTCAGTAGCGTCCTTTTGTCCCTATTGTTACTGCTTGTGCTTTCAGGCTGTAAAGCCAGTCAGGATTCGTTAGAAGATTTTGTGAGGCAAGTTGAAGCTAAGGCGAGAAAAGAGGTAGAAAAACTTGTCCCAGAAACGGAGTTCTTAGCCGCAACTTATCAACGCCACGCCTTTCGCCCTCCCTTTGAACTTCCTAAAGAAGCCATGGTTCAAAATCAACCCTTGGTGAAGAAAGACTGTTGGCAGCCGAACGCTCGTTCTCGTATTGGCAAGTTAGAAAAATACCCGCTGAGTAAGCTGCGTTTAAGAGGCGTAATGGGCAGTGGAACAAGCGTTTCAGGGTTAGTACAAACCCCAAAAGGGAACGTGGTCAATGTGAAAAAAGGTCAGTTTATTGGCTTAAACAATGGTCGAGTTACTAAGGTGACGAGCCAGTATGTACAGATTAATGAAACTCTTCCAGATGGTTTAGGTTGTTGGCATAAGCGCAACGTTAGGCTCGCTCTGAAGTAAACCAATGTCACATGATGTGGATATGAGATGTAAATATGATTAAAGGAATAAGTGGATTAGTGAGCAAGGCTCTACAAGGTTTTGCTGTGTCTGTGATGTTGGTGGTT
>NZ_JBFRSN010000390.1:0-4661 GCF_041473595.1 Vibrio sp. 10N.222.46.A1 | reverse complement strand
ATTTGTTTGTTTTTCTTCTCAAATAAACAAACAAAAAGAGCAGCCAAATAGCTGCTCTTTTTCTTTTGAATTTTACTTTCTAGTTTTTTAAAGCAATTCTGAGACTACATCAGCTAACTGATGAAAGGTTTCAAGACGTGACGAGCTTGGTCGCCATACAAGGCCTATATCGCGATAAGCTTGTTGACCGGGAGGGTCAATCACCACTAAATTCTGATTTTGCAACAAACCATGATCGATCGCCATTTGTGGAATAAAGGTGGTTCCTAAACCATTTGCCACCATTTGTACCAACGTATGTAGGCTTGTGGCGGTGAACGGGTTTATCTTCTCTTTGTCGGTTAGCTTACAAGCTGATACCGCGTGCTCGGTTAAGCAGTGCTCGTTCTCCAACAAGAATACAGATTCGTCTGGCAGGTCATCATATTTAATCGGAACACGAATACCATCGGCTTGATTGCGGCTGATTACCATTCTGAAAGGGTCTTGCCCAACAACTTTGCTCTCCATGTTGTCGATATCGACAGGCAAAGCCAGAATCAGTACATCCAACTCACCATGACGCAACGCAGCCAATAGGTTAGTTGTCGTGTCTTCCCGTAACAACAAGTTCAACTGTGGAAAACGTTGGTTCGCTTCTTGTACCAAATCGCACAATAGGAATGGAGCAATAGTAGGAATACACCCTACTCGCAACTGCCCTTGCATCGCGTCTCCATTACATAGATTTCCGAGCTCAACCAAGTCTTGCCCTTTCGCCAGTAACTCTCGACCATGCTTAACCACCAGCTCACCCGCTTGAGTGAAAACCAATGGGCTCTTTTTATCTTTCTTCTCATAGAGAGGACAACCAATGAGTTCTTCCAGGTTTTGAATGCCTTTACTTAGTGTCGATTGACTCACGAAGCAGCGATCCGCAGCGTCGCTAAAGTGGCGAGTTTCGTGAAGAGTAACAAGATAGTGAAGTTGCTTAAGACTTGGCCATTTATTCATGAAATTACTTTGAAATATGAGTAGGATAACTTAAGTGAAGGTCATTTGACCTAAGGAACGGACAAAGAATAAGCTTATCGCTTTTTTCGATTAACTTAATCTATTTAATTCGCTTTTTTCTATAGTACCGATTGTACTATAGTTTGTCCCGTAGAAACGGAGCCCAAACAAAGATGTGTTGGGCCAACTAATTTTTTAGGAGATTCCAAATGGTACTAGTAGGTCGTCAAGCCCCTGACTTTACTGCAGCAGCTGTTCTAGGTAACGGTGAGATCGTTGATAACTTCAACTTCGCAGAATTCACTAAAGGTAAGAAAGCGGTAGTTTTCTTCTACCCACTAGACTTCACTTTCGTTTGTCCTTCAGAGCTAATCGCTTTCGACAACCGTCTAGAAGATTTCCAAGCTAAAGGCGTTGAAGTAATCGGTGTTTCTATCGATTCTCAATTCTCTCACAACGCATGGCGTAACACTGCTATCGCTGACGGCGGTATCGGTCAAGTTAAATACCCTCTAATTGCTGACGTTAAGCACGAAATCTGCAAAGCATACGATGTTGAGCACCCAGAAGCAGGCGTTGCTTTCCGTGGTTCTTTCCTAATCGACGCAGACGGCCTTGTACGTCACCAAGTAGTTAACGATCTTCCACTAGGTCGTAACATCGACGAAATGCTACGCATGGTAGACGCACTAAACTTCCACGAGAAGAACGGTGAAGTATGTCCTGCACAATGGGAAGAAGGTAAATCAGGTATGGACGCATCTCCACAAGGTGTTGCTGCATTCCTATCTGAGCACGCTGACGACCTAAGCAAGTAATTACCTCTTAAGCCCGAACTCAACGCGGGTTAATGGTTGGAAGACTCTCTATAAAGAGAAATAAAGCATAAGCTAATAGCGCAAAGCGCACCGCCAATCAGTTAAGAAGTAAAGTCCTATTAAAAGCCCGAAGTTAACGCTTCGGGCTTTTTTCATCTCTCTCCGACGACAATTATCTACCCAAACCGCCTCTGCAACATTTAATAGAGGCAGTTACAAGAACAAACTTTACCCCTATTTTCCTCTGCTACCACCTATTCATATCCGTATCTAGGTTGTTATGATTTCGTCCGTATCTTTTTGAACGGATAAATACGATGAACACCGAAATTGAAGTCTGTATCGATAACTTAGAATCTCTATATAACGCACTATCTGGTGGCGCGAATCGAATTGAGCTTTGCTCTTCATTAGCACTTGGCGGGTTAACTCCAAGCTTCGGAATGATGAAGCAAGCGGCAAAAATTTCGTCCGTACCAGTTTATGCCATGATACGACCGAGACAAGGTGACTTCATATTCGATTATGACGATATACTCTGTATGCTGGAAGATATTGAAGCTTGTGCGAGAGCAGGGTTGAATGGCGTCGTTCTGGGTGTACTAACACCTGATGGTGAGATTGATATGTCTGCAATGCAAATTCTCTCAAGCAAGGCTCACCAACTCAAACTAGCAATCACCTTCCACCGTGCAATCGACCAGCTTCAGGATTATAAAGTAGCGTTAGAGCAGATTATTGAGCTTGGATGTGAAAGAATCCTGACGTCAGGGCTTGCTATTAATGCAGAGCAAGGCATCAATGTGCTCGCAGATATGGTCAAACAAGCCGATGGCAGAATCGATATAATGGCTGGTGCAGGCGTCAACGCAACGAATGCCAAAATGATTCAAAGCTCCACCCAAGTACCTGCACTTCACCTTTCAGGTAAATCGACAAGACCCAGCCTAATGGAAAGCAATTCAAGCGCTCAAATGGGCAGTAATGATGTTGATGATTATCAGATACCAGTAACTAATGCGAATAAGATATCCAATGTGAGAGCTGCCCTCACCGCTTAGGGTAATCGTCACTAACACAAATCCAGAGAACCACGCTGACGAATCTAGCGGACTGGCGTATATTAGAGTTAATAGCACAGAAAATTTTCATGGACAGATATGGCTAAAGACTTATTCAGCTCTCTTGATTTAAACCTGTTACGAACATTTCTTATTGTTTATCAAGAAAAAAACACCAGAAAGGCTGCGGAACGTTTATTCGTTTCTCAGCCAGCGGTTAGCCAAGCCCTACAAAAGCTAAGACACCACTTCAACGATGACCTTTTCGTAAAGGTTCATGGAGGCTTACAACCTACGGCATTTTCAGAGCAGCTCACCAATCAAATAAAACCGTTCATGGACGGTCTATCTATCGCGGTTAATACATCAAACACTTTTGATCCGAAAGAGATCGATTACACGTTGAAAATAGCCCTATCTCCAGTGGTGCTTTCTTGTCTGTCTGGCTCACTTTTTAAAGATATAAAAGCGCAAGCACCAAACGCTAAACTAAAGCTTGTTCCATGGTCAAACTCGTCTGTCTCAGATATACAAAAAGATGAGGTTTTGATGGGAGTAAGCTACTTAGGGGAAAAGACAAGTAAAGAAGTCTATACAAGGCAGCTCATTGAATTAACAGGACGTATATTTGTTAGGAAAGATCACCCTTTAAAGCAAAACACCGTGACTCCATATGACATGGCAGGGTACGAAATCGCATCTTTAGTAACGCCAGGTTGGAATGACAATTTTAGCTTAGCGTCTCAGATTCTAACCGACCTTTCCATCGAGCATCGTATCGGTTTTCGCAGCGAATTGGTCATGGCTCTAATCGATGTCATTCAACATACTGATATGTACATGCCCCATTCCAACCTTTTCCCAGTAGAAAACTATCCGACATTACGCGGGATAGATGTCTCAGTCGACGGAAAAACGCTGAAAACTCCGGTCTATAGTTATATACACATTAAAAATCGAAACTCACCTTTAACAAACTGGCTTTCAAAACTCATAGAGCAAGTTTTATCAGAACAAGTACAAAAGTAAGTTCGATTAAAAGTTATATATTGTATTTTACTCTTCCGGACGCCAGCTCAGTGCGCTAGCGATGGTACCGATAACTAATGTGTCTTTTTCCGCTTCATTAAGTTCAGGTAACATCTGTAGCGTTATCATTCCATTTGTCTGTGCAGCCGCTATTTCTTTAGAAGCTTTTTTAAAGCTATACCCTAGTGGTTTTTCTACCGACATTAAAAGGTCTTTACTTGAATGGACAGTTTCTACGTCATATTTATTCGCCCCAACTCGGATATAGCCAGCTTCTTTCTTTTCTAAGCTAACACTGATCATCCCAGATTGAGGCTCTAAAACGAACTCTCCTATATTCTCATTGCTTTGAGATACAGAACAGCGGTAAGGTTTATTGCCACCAAAATCAACACCCATGTAGTTAACTGAAGTGCCACCGCCAGAACAGACTAAGTTCCACACTTGGCCATTATCGACTCTAGTGATTTCAGCAGCCAGCTCACCCTCTTTGAATGAAACAGTCTCAAACCATGTTGAACCTGATGAATCTCGGCTATATTTACCTTGGTACATACCTGCAATATCAAACGTCCCTTCTTGTCCTAACCCCCAAAAATCACCATCAGTTTTAACCATGAGTTCTGGCTGCTGATTAACCGCATCTGATTTGTCCATGATGGCAACGCTGCCGCACGCAGTTAACGCGAAAAGAGGAGTCACAACGAAAAGAAACTTCTTCATACTGATATCTACCTAAAAATAAATGTAAGGGAAAAAT
>NZ_JBFRSN010000389.1:0-5465 GCF_041473595.1 Vibrio sp. 10N.222.46.A1 | reverse complement strand
TCCCGTATGGGTGGAAAGGAATAGAGTCAATGATGTCGTATTTCTTAGTGTAATCCTTGTGGAATGGGAACTGAGTTTTGTAGTCGTCGCCCATTGTGCCTTTAGGAAGCTTAGTTTCGATACCGTCTGGGTTGTTCGAACCCACTTCGTGCAGCGCCAGTACGTGAAGTACGATAAGCAGCAGAAGTACAATTGGCAGAGCAATAACGTGCAGTGCGAAGAAACGGTTCAGCGTTGCACCAGAGATGATGTAGTCACCACGGATCCAAAGCGTTAGGTCATCACCTATAACAGGGATCGCACCAAACAGAGAAATGATTACCTGAGCACCCCAGTAAGACATTTGACCCCATGGTAGTAGGTAGCCCATGAAAGCCTCAGCCATAAGCACTAAGAAGATCAACATACCGAAGATCCAAAGTAACTCACGAGGCTTTTGGTAAGAACCGTAGATTAGACCACGGAACATATGCAGGTAGATCACAACGAAGAATGCCGATGCACCTGTTGAGTGCATGTAACGCAGTAGCCAACCGTATTCCACATCACGCATGATGTATTCAACAGAAGCAAATGCACCCTCACCAGACGGTACATAGTTCATTGTCAGCCAAATACCCGTAAGGATTTGGTTAACCAGTACTAACATTGCTAAAGAACCAAAAAGGTACCAAAAGTTAAAGTTCTTAGGCATTGGGTATTCAGATAAATGCTTCTTGTAAGCATTCATCGCGGGTAGACGTTTCTCTACCCAATCAAGCAATCCTTGCATTACGCGTCTCCCTCGTCCACACCGATCATGATCTTAGTGTCACTCAAATACATATGCTTTGGTACAACAAGATTCAATGGAGCAGGTACGCCTTGGAATACTCGACCTGCCATATCAAACTTTGAACCATGGCAAGGACAGAAGAAACCAGACTTAACACCCTGAACTTGTTCTGCAAAAGAATCTGGCAGGTAAGTTGGAGAACAACCTAAGTGCGTACAGAAACCAACAGCAACGAAGAATTCCGGCTTAATTGAACGAAACTCGTTCTGCGCGTATTCTGGTTGTTGTTCAGCTTCAGATTGAGGGTCACGAAGTTGACCACCGATCGCTTTTAGATTCTCTAGCACCGATTCAGCACGGCGTACAACCCATACAGGCTTACCTTGCCACTCGACACGAACCATTTGTCCCGGCTCTAACTTACTGACTTCCACTTCCACCGGTGCGCCTGCAGCTTTCGCCTTGGCACTCGGGTTCCATGATTTAATAAAAGGCACGGCTACAGCAGCTGCTCCTAAACCACCAACAACGGCTGTTGTTGCGGTTAAGAAACGCCTGCGACCGTTATTTAAAGGCGCGTTGCTCATCCAAACATTCTCCCATTTGCTCCTTATGGATTGAAATAATTCCGAATAAAGAGCATGGCTAACAAAATATGTATTTAGTTCTATTTATTGACGGCAAATGATAAATAAAACCCTACTTTTTGACAAGATAAAGCTACCTTTTTGTAACAATCATGAGGCAAAGCGCACATTGGGTTACAAAAGCTTTCAAAATATAAGAATTTGGAAATAAAACGAGGGAGGGAAAGCGTTTAGAGGGGGCATAAAAACAAAAAGCCCGGCATATAGCCGAGCTTTGAACCACAATTCCAGTCGAAAAACTGGGAGCGTGTACTTTTTCGTAAAGAAAAATTAACGCTTAGAGAATTGAGGTTTACGACGTGCTTTACGTAGACCAACTTTCTTACGTTCAACGCAACGAGCGTCACGCGTAACATAGCCAGCTGCACGTAGAGCAGGACGTAGAGTTTCATCGTATTCCATAAGAGCACGAGTGATACCGTGGCGGATTGCGCCAGCTTGACCTGAAATACCACCACCAGAAACAGTGATGTAAAGGTCAAGTTTCTCAGTTAGTTCAACTAGCTCAAGAGGTTGTTTAACAACCATACGAGAAGTTGGACGACCGAAGTAAACATCAAGGCTGCGCTTGTTGATTACGATCTCACCAGAGCCTGGTTTGATGAAAACACGAGCTGCTGAGCTTTTGCGACGACCAGTGCCGTAGTATTGATTCTCTGCCATTGTCTTAATCCCCTTAGATGTCTAGTACTTGTGGCTGTTGAGCAACATGGTTGTGCTCAGTACCAGCGTACACTTTAAGCTTACGGTACATCGCGCGGCCTAGTGGACCACGTGGAAGCATACCTTTAACTGCTAGTTCAAGAACCATTTCTGGTTTCTTAGCAATTAGCTTTTCAAAAGTGATAGTTTTAAGACCACCTGGGAACTCAGAGTGACGGTAGTAAACCTTACCCTTAGCTTTGTTACCAGTTACAGCAACTTTCTCAGCGTTAACAACGATGATGTAATCACCAGTGTCTACGTGAGGAGTGTATTCTGCTTTGTGCTTGCCGCGTAGGCGAGAAGCGATTTCACTTGCTAGACGGCCAAGAGTTTTGCCTTCAGCGTCTACAACATACCAGTCGCGTTTTACAGTTTCTGGTTTAGCAACGAAAGTTTTCATGCTAATAATTACCTATTTAAAAAATTTACACTTAAGGAATACTCGCGTATTCCCACTGTCTAAGAGTTACCATTCATCACCCCTTCGAGTGTTGGAAAACTCTTGGCATAACGTGATTTTACTCATCGCTAGAGGCCCGCAGTAACGGTAGGTCGCAGGATTATAGAGAAGAGCGAAGAAAAAATCACCTCTTTTTGAACAAAATCACGATTTTTTTAATTCTCTTTCTTATTCGAGATAATCAAAGCTAACTTAAGTGTTCTTTTGCCAAATACTCATGGCTCTGCATTTCAATTAAACGCGACTGACAACGTTTAAACTCAAACTCTAGTTGACCATGGGTGTATAGTTTTTCTAGCTCCACTTCCGCTGAAATAATCAGTTTCACATTGCGCTCATAGAACTCATCAACTAACGCAATAAAGCGTCTAGCAGCGTCATCGGAAGTCACGCCCATTTGCAACACATCAGCCAATAGAACCGTGTGATAAACCCGAGACAACTCAATATAATCGTTCTGGCTACGAGCCGACTGACAAAGCTGAGCAAAAGTACCATGCAGCACACCATCACTCGCTTCGACCACATCTAATTGACGGTGATTAACCTCTATCTGCTTAAGCTTCTCTTTATCTTCACCAACAAGCTGCGCGTAATATGTTTCGAGGTTAATGTTCGCTTGGCTATCCAGTGGGTAATGGTAGATCTCAGCCTGCTCTAAGGTTCTCAGACGATAGTCAATTCCGCTATCAACATTAAGAATATGACAGTTGTCTTGAATGAGCTTAATAGCGGGTAAGAAACGCGCTCGCTGTAACCCGTTGCGATACAGATCCGCAGGTGGAATATTAGAGGTCGCAACCAAGATAACGTTTCGAGCGAATAACTCTTGGAACAAGGTTCCTAAGATCATGGCATCCGTGATGTCTGAAACAAAGAATTCATCAAAACAGATAATATCCGCTTCTTCTTTCAACTTATCTGCGACTAGAGGCAACGGGTCGCTAACATTACCTAGTGCCCTTAGCTCATCATGAACTCGATACATAAAGCGGTGAAAGTGAACGCGCATTTTTTTTGTGGTCGGTAAGGCATCGTAGAACGTATCCATTAAATAGGTTTTACCGCGCCCGACGCCGCCCCAAAAATAGAGGCCTTTTGGTGGCAGTGGCAGTTCTGGCTTTTTGCCCATTAACTTCTGGAATCGAGTCAGTTGAGGAATAGGGGCATTCATGTAATTTTGGAATTGATGAAAGAGTTCATCTAAAGATTTAACGGCTTGCTCTTGTGCTGGATCTCTTTGAAATCCATGTTCTTTTATATCTTGTTCGTATTTTTTAATGGGATTCATGACGACATTTCCACAATGAAAGCGATATCAGACAGCAAATAAAAATGAGCCCAAACAGTATGAGACATGTCGCTATGCGGTGAATAATGCAGCATCAAACTGCTAACTAGCGCACACGCATTTCTCTTTATACTGCGGCTTTCTCATAGTACCATGGAGCTGTATCACGTGTAACTAAGCAGTAACAAACATGTTAAAAAACAATAATAAGGAGCTGTTATGCCTTGGATGTATGCCGTTGCCGGTTTACTAGTCGGAGTTATTTTAGGGGTCGCTATTTCTCGTCTCATGACACCTGAATACAAAAAACAAAAGAACGTACAGAAAGAATTAGATAGCGCAAAGTTTGCCCTGGAACAGCAGCGACAAGAGCTAGCTGACCACTTTGCGAAATCAGCAGAAATGTTGGACACCTTAGGTAAGGACTATACAAAGCTTTACCAACACATGGAAAAAACAAGCTCAGAGCTACTCCCTAACCTGCCAGAGCAAGACAACCCATTTGTGAAAACAGCCGCTGCTCATTCGGATAAGCCACAAGATAAGTCTTCAGTTAAAGAGTCGACGCTTGAAGAACAACCGAAAGATTACGCTAATGGCGCAACCGGTTTATTTACCGAGCAGAAGAAAGAAATCATGGATGCTCCCGATGTCGTTACAGCAAAAGCATCGTAAACATTTAACACTTCTGTGAACTTTACAAAGGTTTTTGAGTCATAACTTTCACTCAGGTCATTTGAAACTTCTCATACTTATTAAACGTATAAGAGGGTTAAGACCTTAACTAGAGAGGAGTTTATGATGAAAAAACCTTTGCTTGCTTTATCAGTACTGACTTTAAGCTTAAGTTCAATCATCACCCCCATTCAAGCTACAGCCGCACTTCCATTAAGTGTGGGTAATGAACAATTACCAAGCCTTGCTCCTATGCTTGAACAAGTAACCCCCGCTGTGGTTAGTATTGCCGTAGAAGGCAAACAGGTACAACGTCAGCAAATCCCTGAACAATTTCAATTCTTTTTTGGTCCAGAACAAACACGAGAACGCCCATTCCGCGGGCTAGGTTCTGGTGTGATCATTGATGCCAAGAAAGGCCATATTGTCACCAATTACCATGTCATCAATGGTGCCGACGATATCAAAGTAAAACTGCATGATGGTCGAGAGTACGATGCAGAGCTCATCGGCGGCGACCAGATGTCTGATATCGCGCTATTAAAACTCGAAACAGCCAAAAACCTTACCCAGATAAAAGTCGCAGATTCCGACAAATTGAGAGTCGGCGATTTCAGTGTGGCTATCGGCAACCCATTTGGGCTTGGTCAAACCGTAACATCCGGTATCGTTTCAGCGTTAGGACGTAGCGGTCTCAATCTAGAGAACTTCGAAAACTTCATTCAAACCGATGCCGCGATTAACAGTGGTAACTCTGGAGGTGCGTTAGTGAATCTTAACGGTGAACTGATTGGTATCAACACGGCCATCCTAGGACCTAACGGCGGCAATGTCGGTATCGGCTTTGCCATTCCATCCAATATGATGACAAACCTGACTGAACAGATTCTCGATTTCGGTGAAGTAAAACGT
>NZ_JBFRSN010000388.1:0-8846 GCF_041473595.1 Vibrio sp. 10N.222.46.A1 | reverse complement strand
GCTGCAGGTGTCGGTGGTGGTTTTTACCTCGTTTGGAACATCGCGAGCTTCGTTGGCATTGTCGCGGGAAGCCAAATTCCTTCGCTTAATGAAATTGGGCTCGACTTTGCGGTCGCAGCAACCTTTATCGCCTTGGTGTTCCCATTAATCCGAACTCTACCCGTCGTTGTGTGTGTGGTGGTTTCACTGGTCACTTCGGTTGCCATGTCGGTTAACAATATTGAGGGCGGGCTAATGATTGCAGCGATCGCTGGTATGTTAGCGGGCTTTTTCAGCGAATCGTTCCAAGAGCGAAACAACGGTAACAAGACAATCGTGGAGGGGAAATAGAGATGATTTGGTTAACGATATTACTTATGACGGCGATTGTTTTCTTTAGTCGGTATTTGTTTCTTGAGCCTGCAATCCCGCTTCGACTCAATCAAACCGCAAGGCGCCTATTGCGTTATTCAAGCCCTGCGGTACTGACTGCGATTTGGGGGCCAATTGTATTTGCACCAGAACAAACATTTTGGCCAAGCCTTGAAAACCCATACTTGATAGGCGCGGTGGTCACAGGTCTGTTGATTTGGAAAACAGGCAATGTGCTGCTAACGATTGGCGTCAGTATGGGCGTGTTTTTGTTCTATAACCTCGTTGCGGTTGATTACCTTTTTTCTTGAGCTTCAACGTCAACTTCGGCTTTGTGTTTCTCCTATTATTTAAGGGCTGAATAACTATGATTACTTGTTATGTTCGATATGTAATTGATCCTAAAAAGGTAAGTGAGTTTGAGGCATACGCAAAAATGTGGATTCCTCTGGTCGCTAAATTCGGAGGTCAACACAACGGTTATTTCTTACCGTCGGAAGGGGCGAACAATATTGCATTGGCGTTGTTTACCTTTGAAAGTTTGACTGCCTACGAAGAATATCGGGTTAAGTCGCTGAGCGATGCTGAGTGCATTAAAGCGTTTGAATTTGCAGACGAAGTTGATTGCATCGTGAGTTATGAACGCAGCTTTTTTAGACCTGTTTTAGAGTGATAGACCTTGCAACGTATAGCTTGGTGGCATCTAATGTACTGATTCACTATTTGTGTGTTTAGGTTTTGGTAAGGAGTTAGTTTGGCTAAGAAGTATTATGTGGTTTGGAAAGGTCGTACACCGGGTATTTTTACTACTTGGAATGAGTGTAAGTCGCAAGTTGATGGTTTTGCTGGTGCGAGATATAAATCGTTTCCAACACTAGGCGAGGCCGAGTCTGCTTTCGGTGGTAAAACGTCGTCTGTGTCAGGTTCTTCGGCTACAAAGCCAAGCTCTGCGGGGAAGGCGACGAAAGCTAAGGTGCCGCCTCTTTCGGAGCAGCAAATCACAGATATGCCTTTTGATATCAAGATCTTTACCGATGGTGCTTGTGAACCAAATCCTGGTGAAGCAGGGACGGGGTTAGCGGTCTACCAAAACAACCAGTTAACAGAATTGTGGTATGGCTTGTATCAGCCTGTTGGTACCAACAATACCGCCGAGTTACATGGGCTTAAGCAAGCGTTTGTTCTCGCGAAAGAGAAGTTAAACGCAGGCCTCTCTGTTGCGATTTATTGTGACTCTAAGTACTCGATAGATTGTATTACTAAGTGGGCAACGGGTTGGGAGAAAAAGGGCTGGACCAAGTCGGGCGGCGAGATCAAAAACCTCGATATTATTAAGCCTGCGTATGCTCTCTACCAAGAACTGGCTTCAAAAATCACCATCTACCATGTGAACGGTCACGTTGGTATTGAAGGTAACGAATTGGCCGATAGAATGTCGATTGTGGCTATTTCATCGAAAGAGCAGGAGCTAGCTCAATATCGTGACATCGAAGATCTTGAGTCTATTTTGGCACTTCGAGCCGGCTAGCTAGGCTTCTTAATGAAAAGCTAATAAAAGTTACTGAAAGCATAAGTTGCCATCATTAGGCTGTGCTAAGTTGAGCGTTACATTTCAAATCAATGTAGCGCTCTTCTGTTTTTGTGGTGCTCAGTTGTTTTGATGTGCTTAGTAGCTCGTATGGTGCTTAGCCGTTCTTGCGATGCTCAGCCGTCTGAGCTATTCCTTATTGAGCTGGGTTCTCTATCCAACGAGATAATTGCTGAGCTTGTTTGATCGAATTAAAACTGTCTTTCACTCTCTCACGTGCCTTTAAACCCATCGATGTTTTATCGTTACTGCTCAGCTGCGCGAAACGCTCAATCGCTTCTCTTAATTCTTCCACGTTTTTTTCGCTAACCACAAAACCTGTCTCTGGTGAGACGATCTCTTTGCATCCCATGATGTTGGTGGTAATGACGGGTGTTCCCACGGCCATCGCTTCTTTTAAAACCAGTGGCCCTGTATCCACACACCCGGTTTCGGAAAAACAGAAGGGCGCGATTAGGCTGTCATAGTTCGATAGTTTCTCTTTCACCCACTCGTGAGGTTTCGCGCCAAGAAAGGTCACGTTTCGAGCAAGTCCTTTTTCTTTGACCTGCAATTTTAATTGTTGCTCTAAATCGCCAGTACCGATGATATCGAGATGAATGTCGAGAGGTTCGGCAATCGGTGCCAATGCATCAATAAGATGGTGGATACCTTTTTGCTCCACTAATCGACCAAGAAAAACAAAGCGAAGTTGCTTCGTTTCGGTTTTGGGGGTGAGTTGGAATTGTTTGGTATTCACTCCGCAGTGCAGGAGCTTAATGTTTCCCTTAGCCATGGTGTTGAAATCAGTGAGCATGTCTTTGCACACTGCGACCACAAAATCACTCGACGAAATCTTCTGTTCAATATCATAAGCGAACTCGTAAACATCATGACCGTGAGCAACGAACGAGCAGGTGATGTTCAGTAGCTTTGCCGCGACGATGGCGTGAGCTGTAGTGTGCTGACAGAAATGCGCATGAACGTGTTCGACGTCGTTCTCGGCGAGTTGTAGCGCCAGTTTGAATCCATAAGCGAACAGTGATTTTTTGGGCATGCTGGTTTGCTTAGAAATAAATGAGATAGCCTTGATGAAACCTATCCAATTAATGCAGGCGACTTTACCCATCCGAACATTATTGCCTATTTCGACAATGTCGTAGTCGAACTGTTTTTCGCTGTTTTCAATTTCGAACGTCATTACACAAACATCGTGCCCACACGCTTTCACAGAGTCGACTTCTGTTTGAATGAAGGTCTCACTGAGTACAGGGTAGGTTGGTGCCACAAATGCTACTTTCTTCATTCCTTACTCCTCAAATCCATATGACTAAAGCTATCAAGCCAAGGTAATAACCAATAAAGCAAAATACGAACCAAGATAAAATCGTAGTTTTGGAGGGCTTTTCGATGGTTTTCCGAAGGTTATCCCCCAAGAAGTCGCTCATTTTCTCAAATTGATAATCAAATTGGAGTTTTGACGCTCATGTCTGATCACCCTGTTCGTCATTTTGAGAGTGTCTGCGTAGGCGACTGATCTAAAAGTGATTTCATAGCAAGGCACTCTCGGCATAGAACATGCAACGTCAGCCATATAACGTATAAATCTGAGGGCGTCATTATGGCTAAAGTAAGTGTTGTTATTCCTACCTACAATTGTTTGGATTACCTGCCGAAGGCAATTGGCAGCGTACTGAAGCAGACTCATCAAGATGTTGAGCTCATTGTCATTGACGATAACAGCAACGATGGAACGTCGACGTATCTCGCTTCGATAGAAGATGAACGCATTATTACCTTATCCACATTGGGTGTCGGGGCGCCTCAAGCGAGAAACCTAGGGATTGAAAAAGCGACCGGAGAATACATCGCTTTTTTAGACGCAGACGACTTCTGGTTTCCTGAAAAACTCGAACGCCAACTCGAATTTCATCAACGATACCCAGATCTCGCGATGAGCTTTACTAACTACGAACACCTTACTGAAGATTACCAAGTGATAGTCGACTGCTTTAGTTACTGGTCGCAGTTTCAAGACCAAGGTGAAGCGTTTATCAATATAGAAAACCCGTTGGAGTTCATCATTGAAAACAATGTTATTGGAACGTCAACGGTGATGGTGAAAGCGGATGTGTTTTCTCAAACAGACAGCTTTAATCCTGATATAAAATATGCAGAAGATTGGGAACTGTGGCTTCGAATGAGTGAAAATCATCAGATTGGTGTGTTGAATTCTGTGCAGGTTGGCTACTTGATGAGAGCGAGTTCTGTTACCCAAACTGAAAGTCTTAAACTGACAAATTTGCAGTCTATCGAAACCATTCTTCAACGTTACCAAAATGACAGTCAGCGATGGAACCTACCGACGTCCAGTTTCAAAATTGCAAAGGCAAGAATATTAGAAGGTTACGCCGACTATTACAGAGGCTTACAACAAAACCGACTGGCCATCTCATACAGTATTCGTTCGTTAGTTTTGGCTCCTCAAAAAAGAACTTTACGACACCTTCTTGGGGACTGTAAAAGTTTCCTAATGCCTGCATTGTAGGAATAGGTGACTCCAATGGGTTCATTAAAACAGTCGGCCTATTACGCCATTGGTATCGTGATGATGAAAGGGATCTCGCTCGTGATGATCCCCTATATCACCCATAAGATGACGTTGGCAGAATACGGTTCTTTAGAAGCCATCGTCTTGTTGGCTGACATCGGGACAATCCTATTTAGCTTTGGGATTGTTGAGGCAATGTACCGTTATGTGGGCGTCGCTGAGGGTGAAGAAAAGAGAAAGCTGGCCTCTAACTGTTTCACGTTGAGTGTCTTGGTCTGTGTGTTAGGCGGTTCTTTAATTGCTCTTAGTATGCCGTTGTTGTTATTGATGCTGCCCGTCGAGTTTCAGCCCTATCAAATATTACTTCTTCTGATACCGACCATGTTAGATGGTGCGATTTCTATCCCGTTAACACTGATGCGAATGAATGCGTTAGCTAAGCGCTTTTGCATGCTCAATGTATTGAAGGCAACGGTGCAAGCTGCAATGACCTTCGTGTTGCTTGAAGCGGGTTATGGCATTGATGGTGTTCTGATCTCTTCCGCTGTTTCTAGTGTGTTGCTGGTGCTGTGTTTGCTTCGTTATCAATGGCAAGAGATGGGTACATTTGGCAGCCTCAAATACTCCGCTAAGATCCTAAAGTTTGGATTGCCCACGTTAGTCGGTGGTGCTTCGATGTATATGATTACAGGGTTAGACCGCTGGGTGATGGCGAGCTTTGTTGGCGTTGAAGAACTGGCGATTTACGCGGTCAGTGGTAAGTTTGCGTTGCTTCTTGGCTTACTACTGCAGCCTTATGCTTTGTGGTGGTTTCCAAATCGGGTGGCCATGCTACAACAGCCTGGCGGTAAAAAATTCTGTGCGGATAGAGCGCTAGTCGGCGTGAATCTGGCCATAGTGTTGGGTTGTTTGATGATCCTTACGGTGCCTGGTTTTATTGCTTTGATTCTGCCCAGCAGTTATCAGTATGCAGGTACTATTGTTGTCGCACTCTTGGCGATTGGTGTGATTAAGAATGCAGGGGATTACCTCAACCTTGGTTGTTTCAGCGGTGACTCAAGCCAATCGCAAATGTGGATACAAGGCGGGTGTGCGATTGTAGCAACCATTGGCTATCTTGTTGTAACACCGATTTATGGCGTGTGGGGCGTGGTGGTGGTGCTTTGTGGTACTTATGCCGTGAGGCTGTCACTGCTTTATATTGTGAGCCAAAAGATGGAGTACTTGCCTTACGATCATCGTAAATGGATGGCTGCGGTGAGTATCGCCATACTTGCGATTACCAGTGACAGGCTTCTTGGTTGGGCGCTGGTTGATGTTCATGACTTTGTTTTAGGCAGTTTTGTGGCAATAGTGACGTTAGTCGTCTTTGTTCGATACTCTGTTATTCCTGTTCCACAAGTGTTGCTCGATAAGCTCACGTTAGGCAAACATTCCCACGTAAGTTGAACCGATTTCACCCAGAGCGCGGGTATTCTGATAAGCGTCTAGGGAAATATGAATTAATGATAATAAAACACTGTTCATAATTATTTTAATTAGATAGTATTTATAAATCTAGTGAATGCTAACTATGGAAAGATATATGAATAAGTGGATGCTGCTCCTCTCTCTGTTTTCAGCTGCCTCATACAGTGATTCTCATTTTACAACCGAGAGTGTTGATACTCCCGACTTCAATTCATCGGGTTTCAAGCCGCCTGAGGTTTCTCGACAGGAACAAAACAATATCGTTTGTGAAAGTGTCGTTTGTAATTCAATCTCGCGATCGCAGCCCGTTCCTGAAGTGGGCGAAGTACCGGATCGAGAGCCGAATAAAACATTAGAAACGATAGCGAGTGCGATTTTCATCGCGGGCGAAATTGGTATTGCAGACAATTTGATTGAACCAGACGAAGAGCATTATATTGTCGAGTAATGATTAATTAAAATGGCGGCATGTGAAGCTGAAATACAGAGCTTTCTGCATTCGTTCATTGATTAAATATTTACGAAGTTTTTAACAAGGACGAAAAATGGAAATCTGGAAGTTAATGCTATTCATCCCCGCTTGTTTCGCGCTCAACATGACACCGGGCCCAAACAATTTGTTATCAATGAACAACGCCCGTTGTTACGGATTTCAGGCCGCCTTTGTCCCTGGTCTAGGAAGAATCCTTGCTTTTTCCGGCATGATTGCTTTGGCTGCATCTGGTTTAGCGGTTGTGCTTTATACTTCTGAAACGCTGTTTTTCCTGATCAAATTATTTGGTGCAATGTATCTGTTGTGGATCGCGTTTAACCTATGGCGATCTCAAGCCAGCCCGGTCGCGGATATCGAGCGAAATAAGAACTGGTTTGGTCTTGTTAAACAAGAGTTCGCACTCGC
Organism: Vibrio sp. 10N.222.46.A1; assembly: GCF_041473595.1. NCBI lineage: Bacteria > Pseudomonadati > Pseudomonadota > Gammaproteobacteria > Vibrionales > Vibrionaceae > Vibrio > Vibrio sp. 10N.222.46.A1. The sequence continues at coordinate 2,009 of NZ_JBFRSN010000388.1, read as the reverse complement.
TGCGGGCAATCCAAAAGCGATACTCATTTTCACTGCATTCCTTCCTCAATTTGTCGATGTTTCTGCGAACGTAAATACTCAATTCTTTGTTTTGGGAAGTACGTTTCTTGTATTAGAAATGCTCGCAATTTCTATCTATGCAGCCTTTGGCTTATATCTACGACATTGGTTTTCAAAACCTCAGATGGCCAAGCGTTTCAATAAAGCATGTTCTGTGTTTCTTGCCTTGTCTGGTGCGAATTTATTGGTGAGTCGTCAGTAGGAATTGACTGGTTTGTGAGTTGTATTTGTCGATGGTTTTGGTGCCATTAAAGAAGAGAGTGCCTATCTAGAGCCCGCATCTTGATGCCGGTTTAAATATGGGCGTACGCACGCCTAGGTCAACATCACGATACCGTGCATTAATACGACACTAGAGGTCAGTCGGGTTCGCATATCAAAGTAGCCGTCGGGGCCTTCACTTTGATTCTCTTCTCTCATTGACCTTTCCGCTCGCCAAACCGCAATGTAGCCTAAGATCAGAATCAGAGTGGTGAGGAACTCTTGTTGCTCACCGAGTAGCACCGCTAGCCACGCTGCCAACACAATAACATTGCTAAGAATCAGAGCCTTGTTGCTGGATTGGCTTTCGAAGTTCTCTATCCCATTGCCCCACAAGATGCCCGACAAAAAGCTCAAGATAACCACGCTGTAGGTGATGAAGAGTGTTTCGCCGCTCAAGCTAAAGAATTGCCTGTCGGTGAGTGATAACAGTAGGCCGAATAAAAAGGGGATTAAACCCATATAACCGAGCTTGGCCATGGTGTTGCGTGTTTGAGTTGTCTCCATGTAATCTAACCTCATAACTGCTGCTCTATTGCATTTTTGAGGGTGCTACTGGTTGGCGATGTAGAACTCGGGAAGGTTGCTATCACTTTGCCTTCTTTGCTGACCAAGAACTTGTAGAAATTCCATTTCGGTTTGATACCGGCTTGTTGTTGGATTTCGGCAAAGACTGGATTTGCGTTTGGCCCAGAGAGTGACGCGCGCGCCATCATTGGAAAGGTGACGCCATAATCTAGGTAGCAGATTTTTGCGGATTGCTTCTCGCTTCCTCTGTCTTGGCGAAAATCATTACTTGGGAAACCAACAACCGTGAACCCTTCATCTTTATACGTTTGGTGAAGCTGCTCTAGTTGCTCGAACTGAGGCGTGAAACCGCATTGGCTTGCCGTATTCACGATTAATAAAGTCTTACCTTGGAACTCTTCACACAGCTCAATTTCTTCGTTTGAATTTAGCAGCCTTTGTTTGCCGTTGAGTATCTCAGGGCAGCTTGCTGAAAATGCGAATGAACTTGTTAGGCTTGCGATTAGGGCGGTGGAGCACAGCAGTGAATGTTTCATAAGTCTGACTCATTTTAGTTGGCGTAACTGTTATTACTGTTCAGCGACTTGAAATGATCACTTTGCTAATCATTAACCGTCACTATTTAAGAACTAATCAAGTGTCATCGCTGATGAGATATGGAGCGACCAAACGACTTATGTTCACCCTTGCTCCAAGGCGAGATGCCAGTAGGTACATGCCTCCAATCTTTCGGTGGAGGAATAGAGCGTCTGCTGGTGGCGTATGCCAATACTCTTGCTCCATGCTGAGTATGGTTCCCGCTTCACGAAGCCTTTGTGCTAAACCACTGGCTTTGAAGTTGTAATCTTCGTCGACAAGCATGGGCTCACACGCCATAGTCACTAAGTTAAGAATGGCTTGGCGCTGATCGGGCAGTATGACTTCGCTAAAGAATCCAATCTGTTCGAGTGCTTGATTGAGCCCTGATTCGTCTTTATTAACAACAGAAGTAAAGGCCAAACGATAGCCATCACTGAAGCGGTCGCTGTATTCACGGGTGGCACCGAAATCCAATAAGCCAATCTGTCGTGTTTGTTCTACATACAAGTAATTGGCGAAGTTGGGGTCGGTCTGCACCATCCTAAAATCGAACAATTCCCTGAACATGAGTTCGAGCAAGC
>NZ_JBFRSN010000387.1:0-14579 GCF_041473595.1 Vibrio sp. 10N.222.46.A1 | reverse complement strand
GCATGTAGTTCCAACCTTGGTCTTCACCCATGTTTTGTAGCCAAGCCGAAACCTGCATGTAGCCTGTACCAGAAGACGCTGGGTTTGGCATAGCAATATGGCCCTTGTAGATAGGCTTCGTTAGGTCATCCCAAGACTTAGGTGCCGGTAGGTTCAATTGCTTAGCCACTACTTCGTTAAAGCAAACTGCATTGAAGAATGCGTCATTGCCGTACCAAGCTTGAGTAGATTGCGGGTCGTTAAGGTTTACACGCAACGCTTCTACACCTTGAGGAGTGTAAGGCTTAAGAATGCCCTCTTCTTTAAGCAGTGCCATTGAAGAACCAGCAAGTCCCCAAACTACCTCTGCGCGAGGATTGTTTTTCTCAGCCAATAATTTTGCCGTCATGATCCCTGTTGAATCACGCACCCACTTGATGTTGATGTCTGGGTTTTCACTTTCAAATGCGTTCTTGTATTTCGCTAAAATGTCAGTTTCAAAAGCGGTGTAAACCGTCACTTCCTGTGCTGCATAAGCATTACCAGCTAGTAGAGTAACTAATGCTGCAAGTGATCCTTTCATAAAACGGTTTTTCATCATTTTCTCCAGTCAGGCCAACTCTAAAGTGAGAAGTTGCCAAAATTAAAAATTGCCAAAGTTAAAGTTGTTAAAGCTAGAAGCTCCATCTAGAGGCTTCTATATCCATAAATTCATTTAGGTTGTTAGAACACACCTTTATATTGGTATGTACCAGATTTCGAGTATTAAGCTAACTGGCTTTTATGACGATTAAATGAACAAAAAATGGCAATTTCAAGATCGGTAAATTTCTCAACACAAGTGACCAATCTTAATATGAAGCTTTTGTGAAAATAACGTTTGGACTATTTACGACCGTTTAAATTGGTTGTTAAAGTAACCGCAATCACTGGTATAGTCCAAAATTAAAATCACGAGAATTGAACATGAGAAACGAATATTTACTACTGACACCGGGTCCTCTATCTACTTCTGAAACCGTGCGCCAAGCGATGCTAAAAGATTGGTGTACTTGGGACGATGAATACAACAAAGACATTGTTGAAGTGATTCGTAGCAAGCTTGTGACTTTGGCAACTAAGCAGGCGGGATATACCAGCGTATTAATGCAAGGCAGCGGCACTGCTTCAGTTGAAGCAACAATCGGTAGCGTTATCTCTAACAGCGGTAAGCTTCTTGTGGTCGATAACGGAGCATATGGTGCTCGTATTGCTCAAATCGCAGAATATTTAAACATTCCATGCCATGTCGTTTCCCCAGGTGAAACATCACAGCCTGACTTGAACGAAATGGAAACGGCATTGGCCATGGATTCAGACATTACTCACGTTGCGATTGTCCACTGTGAAACCACCACTGGCATGCTGAATCCAATTGAAGAGATTGCCAAATTGGCAAAACAGCACAACAAAACCGTCATTCTAGATGCGATGTCGAGTTTTGGTGGCATCCCTATGGATATTGCTGACTTAGGTATCGATTACATGATCAGCTCGGCAAACAAATGCATTCAAGGTGTACCTGGATTCGGCTTTGTTATTGCGAAGCAATCGGAACTGGAAAAATGCAAAGGCCAAGCTCGTTCATTAAGCCTTGACCTGTTTGACCAATGGCACTGCATGGAAAGCAACAATGGTAAATGGCGCTTCACCTCTCCAACTCATACAGTGCGTGCTTTCTACCAAGCTCTACTTGAATTGGAGCAAGAAGGTGGCATCGAAGCTCGTCATAATCGCTACCAAACCAACCAAACCACATTGGTTGCAGGTATGCGCTCTCTTGGCTTTGAGCCACTGCTTAATGATGATCTTCATTCACCTATCATTACTTCTTTCTATTCTCCAACTCATAGCGATTACCAATTCAAGGAATTCTATGACCGTTTGAAAGAACAAGGTTTTGTGATTTACCCGGGTAAGGTTTCAAACGCAGACTGCTTCCGAATCGGTAACATCGGTGAAGTGTATCCGTCAGACATTGAAGCTCTCATTGGCGCAGTGAAAAACGCTATGTACTGGGACATCAAATAATGACAACGACCAATCAAGAGCCAGTTCTAAAGGCAACGTACTTTCGAAGCGAAGGCGATGTGAACACCACACCAGCACGCGAAAAATGGAACGAATCGCTAAACGATGATGCGACTCAAGCGATGTTAAAGCGCGACTCTGACGTGTTTCTTCATCAAGCCATGTCAACGCCTTGCCTAGACACACTTGAAGCAGCCGAAGGCATCTATATTCAAGATGCGACGGGCAAAAAGTACATGGACTTTCACGGTAACAATGTTCATCAACTTGGTTATGGCCACCCACACATTATTAATAAAGTGACTCAGCAAATGGCGTCGTTGCCATTTTCACCACGTCGCTTCACCAATGAAACTGCGGTTCAGTGTGCTGAGAAACTCACACAGATCTGCGGTGGTGATTTGAATCGTGTGTTGTTTGCTCCCGGTGGCACATCAGTGATCGGCATGGCGCTCAAACTAGCTCGCCATGTCACCAACAATTTCAAAGTAGTGTCATTGTGGGATTCATTCCATGGCGCGTCACTTGATGCGATTTCAGTGGGTGGCGAAGCGTGTTTCCGCGAAGGCATGGGGCCGTTAATGGCTGGCGTAGAACGTATTCCACCAGCGGTTTCCTATCGTGGTGCTTTCCCGCTCAATGACTCTTTTTCGCTTTGCGGGCAAAACTCCGGCGATGCGAACGAGACCGCACGTGATGTTCACTACGCCGATTACCTTGAGTATGTGATTGAAAAAGAAGGTGGCATTGGTGCCTTCATTGCAGAAGCGGTTCGTAACACAGACGTGCAAGTACCAAGCAAAGCTTACTGGAAGCGCATCCGTGAGATTTGTGATAAGCATAACGTCATGTTGATCATCGACGACATTCCAAACGGTATGGGTCGCAGTGGCGAATGGTTCACTCACCAAGCTTTTGATATCGAACCTGACATTCTTTGTATCGGTAAAGGTTTTGGCGGCGGCTTAGTTCCAATCGCAGCCATGATCACTAAAGACAAATACAACACGGCAGCGCAAGTATCTCTTGGTCACTACACCCACGAAAAAAGCCCAATTGGTTGCGCGGCAGCACTCGCCACCATGGAAGTGATTGAGCAAGAAAATTTACTTGAAAAAGTGCAAGAAGACAGCGCTTTTGTACGTGAACAACTGCTTCAAATGAAAGATAAGTACCCAGTCATTGGTGACGTTCGCGGCATCGGCCTGCTCTGGGGGGTGGAATTGGTCACCGACCATATCACCAAAACCCGAGCGTTCGATGAAGCAGAAGCCGTACTTTATCAATGTCTGAACGATGGCCTGAGCTTTAAGGTGTCACAAGGTAACGTGATTCAATTGAGCCCGCCATTGATCATCAGCCGCAGTGAACTAGAAGTCGCTCTGTCTATATTCGAAAATGCGATAGCAAAAGTCTGCAAAGATTTTGAATACCTTTAATTCATTATCTAAATCAACATTTAAACCAATAAGCTAAAACAATCATTCGTCCTTCCAATAACTTGAACTGGGAGTGACACAAAAATAGGACACTATTATGAACACGACATCACCTATCCAAGCGGTTATCTTTGACTGGGCAGGCACTATCGTTGATTTTGGATCATTTGCTCCAACCAGCATTTTCGTTGAAGCATTCAGACAAGGTTTCGACTTTGATATCGACTTAGCAGAAGCGCGTGAACCTATGGGTATCGGCAAATGGGACCACATCCAAGCGGTTGGTCGAATTCCAGCTGTCGACGCTCGTTGGAATGCTCAATTCGGACGCTCGATGACCAGTGAAGACGTTGATGCGATCTACTCGGCATTCATGCCTCTTCAGAAAGCAAAAGTAGCAGACCACGCAGCACCAATTTTAAACGCGATTGAAGTCGTGAATAACTTAAAAGAAAAGAACGTAAAAATCGGCTCTTGTTCTGGTTACCCACGAGAGGTGATGGACGTACTAATTCCAGCTGCAGCAGATTACGGTTATCTTCCTGACAACGTAGTTGCAACTGACGACTTACCGCAAGGCGGTCGCCCTGCTCCATTCATGGCACTTAAAAACGTCATTGACCTAGGTGTGACGAACGTCGCTGCGTGTGTGAAAGTGGATGACGCAGCACCGGGTATCGATGAAGGCCACAACGCAGGCATGTGGACAGTAGGCCTTGTACTATCAGGCAACGAAGCAGGCTTAACCTACCAAGAATATGTGGATGCCGACGAAGCGACACTTGCAGTTGCGCGAGAAAAAGCAAGCATTAAGCTAAACAAATCAAACCCGCACTACCTGATCGATACCATCGCCGACTTACCTAGAGTGATTGCAGATATCGAAAAGCGTTTGTTAGCCGGTGAGCGCCCGTAACAGCTAAAGCTCCGCTCCCCCCTACAACTCAGACTATGTAGCCAAATAATCCGTTCACACAAAAAGATGAAACCTCGTACCGCGTTAAAATGATACGAGGTTTCATTGTTTCCAACATTTAAGACAACAATTGATCAACAAAAAAGCTATAAATAGCGCCTTGAAAACTATGAATACCAACAATCCGATTGACTATCATACGCAATCAGACTAACAATATATTAGTAGTACTTTAAAAGCTCTACCTGAATCAACGCCTTGATTTACTTACGGTCGCAGTGTCTTAGCCAGTAAGTTATCGCTTTACAGGTCAGTTCAGATAACAATAAAAATTAATCCAAGGATAAGATTATGAAAAAACTTTCTAAAATCATGTGTGCTGTCGTCGCAGCTTCCGGCTTAGCGGCAGCTCCTTCTATTGCTGCAACCACTTATGTTGGTGCAAAAGTGGGCATGGGTTGGCTAGATAGTGCCTGTGTCGATGGCGTTAAATGCGAAGATGATTCTGTTGCGGGTGGCCTTTACGGTGGCTACAACTTTTCTGACAAGTTTGCTCTTGAACTGAGCGCAGACTACCTAGGAGACTACGATACAAGCTTTAATAGCACAGGAACTTTGAAGCAATATAGTGATTCAATCGTCGCTATCTCTCTGAGCCCTATGTATCGACTCGCTATCCAACAAAAATTTGATATCTTCTTCAAAGCCGGCCCAGCTTACATCATGCACGATGACGAAGATGACGTAGTATTGTCTCTTGGTATCGGTGCTGAAAAGCAATTCGCTGAAGACTGGGCACTGCGTGTTGAATATCAATACTTCGATGATTTCGATGATAAATTCGTGCAAGACTTAAACTCTAACCTTGTTACCGTTGGCCTTAGCTACAACTTTGGTACAGGTAACACAACGGCTTCAGCAGCAGCCGCTTCTGCAGCCGTTATAACACAGGCTCCTGCAGAGCCAATTGCCGAACCAGAAGTCATTGTTGTTGAAGAAGAAGTTGTGGTTACTAAAGCGAAAACTGAAAGCTTCTCTCAAGGTATGTTTGAGACAAACAGCACTGAATTATCTTCAGAAGGCAAATCTGCATTAATGCCATTAGTTGAAGTACTGCAAGCTCACCCTCAATCATCAGTTAATGTTGTTGGTCACACTGATTCAACAGGTGCGGCAGAGTACAACATGATGATCTCTAAGAAGCGTGCTGCTGCTGTAGCCGCATACATTGAAGAGCAAGGCATTGAAGCGGACCGCATTACAGCTTCAGGTGAAGGGGAAGAAAACCCTGTAGCATCAAACGCTACAGCTGAAGGTCGTGCGCAAAACCGTCGTGTTGACGCAACGATCCCAAGCTTCGAATACCAAGAAAAAGCGCAAATGGAAGAAGTTATCGTAGAAACTGCTGAATAATAGCACTCTACCTTAATTAAAATAATAAGGGCGGAGCACTTTCAAGTGCTCCGCCCTTTTCTTTATCAGGCTCTCCCCATATGCCATCAGCTATAAGTAGAAGCCGTAAAAATCAGTCTACTGCCAAGCTGTACAATCAGAGACTAGACTATTTCCCAGCTGTGGGTCATCTCTACACCAGCACCCAGCATTAAGCATACTGAACAGTATTTTTCTAATGAATCCGCACAGACCTTAGCAACCAACTCAGGATCAAGATTTTCACCCGACACTTCGAAGTGAATGTTAATCACAGTAAAGATTTTTGGCGCCGTTTCACGACGTGTGGTTTCAAGCTTTGCATTACAGCCCGTGATGTTTTGGCCTGCAGATTTCAAGCCATCAACCACATCAACAGAGCTACAACCGCCAGCAGCCATTAGCACCATTTCCATAGGGCTTGGCGCGGTAGCACCGCCACTGCCATCCATAACGACAGAGTGACCTGATTGAGATTGACCTAGGAATTTAAAGCCTTCGACCCATTTAACTTCTGCTTGCATGTTGTTCCTTAGATGTACGGAAACCGCCATCATTATCTATTATATCAATAATGGACACCCTACTACTGGCAGCATTTATGAGCAAGATTTTCTGTTTGAGATATTTTTTTTATGAATAGTGTAATTTTTTCCATCTAAACCCTGTCTCTATTCGTACATTCAAAATCGAATGAAAAGACGTCAAGATGAGGTATCTATGAATAAATTATCTAAAATATTGGTATCACTCGTGGTTGCGCTACCACTGATTTCGCTGTTTGTGAGCCAGACTGGCACTGCCAATACAATGGATAAAACGGCTAACTCAGGTAAGAGCGAAATAGCGACACTGGCTGGTGGTTGTTTTTGGTGTACAGAATCCGATCTGGAGAAGCTGACAGGAGTCTCGGATGTTGTCTCAGGATATTCTGGTGGCGAATTAGAGAATCCAACCTATAAACAAGTTTCATCAGGTAAGTCTGGTCACATCGAAGTGATCAACGTGACTTACAACCCTGATGTGGTTAGCTACGAACAGGTGCTTGACCAATTCTTCAGACACATCGACCCAACTGATGACAAAGGTTCATTCGTTGACAGAGGTCCACAATATCGACCTGCTGTTTTCTATCATAACCAGGATCAAAAAGACATCGCTCAGAACTTCATGATGGAAATAGACAAAGCTCAGATCTTTGGTGAGCCACTAAAAACAGAGCTGATTAAGTTTGAAAAATTCTGGCCAGCAGAAGAATACCATCAAGATTATTACAAGAAGAGTAAGGTTCGTTATAACTACTACCGCTACGCTTCTGGTCGTGATCAGTACCTAGATAAAATCTTCGGTGATGATAGAAAAGAAAATCCGAAAACGATCCGCCAAATCATCGATGACAAAAATGCGACAGCTAATGCTAAGACATACAGCAAGCCGTCTGATGCAGAGCTCAAAGCGTCTCTAACTTCACTGCAATACGATGTCACACAAGACGACGCAACAGAGCGCCCGTTTGACAACAAATACTGGGATAACAAGCAAGAAGGTATTTACGTTGATATCGTAACGGGTGAGCCTTTGTTCTCTTCAAAAGACAAATACAAATCAGGTACAGGTTGGCCAAGCTTTACACAGCCAATCAGCGAAGCTTATGTGGTAACAACTACTGACTACAAGCTACTTTACCCAAGAACAGAGGTTCGCAGTAAATTTGGTGACTCTCACCTAGGGCATGTATTTAAAGATGGTCCAAAGCCAACAGGTTTACGCTACTGCATGAATTCAGCCGCTATGCGCTTTATCCCAGCAGATAAATTGGCTGAGGAAGGCTACGAAGAATATGTAGAAATGTTCGAAGGCTAAAGCTTAAGTACTAAGAAATTAGTGCTACACCTATACCAACAAAGCCAGCATAACGCTGGCTTTGTTTTTCTAACACACTAACAAGAACTATAAATCCTAGCCTGTTAGCATTATTACCCCGTTAACATTATTAGCCCGTCAACACTGTATCTTCAGGGTATTTCAACAAGGAGGGTTCTGGACGAGCCAGCATGTACGCCAAAGTCAAAGGACCAATACGCCCGATGACCATAACGACAATCATGATGTATTTACCGGGCTCAGTGAGATTTGCAGTGAGTCCCGCTGTTAGACCGACGGTTGCAAAAGCAGAAATCACTTCAAACATCACGCGGTCAAACGCGGCTTGCTCAGTGAGCATTAACAAAAACATTGCGGTGGTTAACAGTGCTCCACTTACCACAATAATGGCCAATGACTTTGTTACAGCTTGCCAGGTCACAGTACGTTTAAACATCACTACATGCTTTTTCTGACGTAAGAATGTCCAAGTTGCTACAAAAGCGACCGCAAATGTCGAAACCTTAATACCACCACCAGTTGAAGTTGAACCAGCACCAATCAACATCAGTACTATCATCACCAACAATGCAGGCTGAGTGTACTGAGACAAATCCACACTATTAAAACCAGCAGTACGAGCACTCGCTGACTGGAAAAATGCCGCTAACCACTGACCTTGTGTCGATAACCCTCCCATGGTCGCGGAGTTATTCCTCTCCAACAACCAAAACATCACCGTACCAACCAACAACAGCGCTGGTGTCGCTGTTAACATAATCTTGGTATGTAAATGTAGGTGTCGAAAACCTTTACGCCAGTTACTCGATAAGTCGCCGACGACTGTAAAACCAAGTCCACCAAAAATAAACAAACCTGCTAATGTAAATATCACCAGTGGATCGTCAACAAAACTCATCATACTGTCTGAAAACAGCGCGAAGCCTGCATTATTGAATGCAGATATAGCGTGAAAGAGTGCATAAAAGCTTCCCGTTGCCCATCCCATTTCTGGAACCCAACGGAAACAGAGCAATACAAAACCGACAAACTCCGCCACCAACGCAAAGATAATGATCTTCTTAACTAATTTACGGAGATTAATCTTACGATCTTGTCCAAGTGCTTCTTTTGCCAATGCTTGTTGTTTAAGGCTTAATCGGACACCAAACATATAGAGCAGTACCGCAGACAGAGTCATCTGCCCTAACCCACCAACTTGCATCAAGAACATCAGTAAGATTTTACCTGCCAAGGTGAAATGCTGGCCAGTATCAACAACACCTAAACCTGTCACACTGATCGCTGACGTGGCAGTAAACAGTGAATCCGTAAAGCTTAGTCCTGTCACCGAGAACACAGGCAGCGTCAACAAGATTGCTGAGGGGATAAGAACACCTAAGAAGCTCGTAAGGATAATCTTAGGTTCAGAGCCTTTGCGTGGCTTCTTATCACTTTTAAGGGTGTAGAAAGCACCTTTTCGTTTTACCGAATTCATACTGTTACCTTACTTACCAATTACCAATTACCAATTGCGTAGCTTTCTAGATAAAGTCTCTTTCGGCCCAGCTATGATCACCACATCCCCAATTTCTAAACTCACATCCAGTTCTGGTGCTTTCGTTAAGTTCGGGCCTCGCTTAAAGCCAAGTACCTCAACACCATTTTCTTTACACAGCTTAAGGTCACCAAGTTTCTTACCCAACAAATTAGAACCAATAACGATTTCCGTCATCGCTAAGCCACTGCCAAGGTCGATAAACTCAAGAACGCGTCTATCCAACATTTTACGCGCGACACGAATACCCATATCTCGCTCCGGCATGATGATATAGTCAGCACCAATCTTAGAGAGGATCTTGCCGTGGAACTTATCATTCGCCTTAACCCAGACTGCCTTTGCACCTGACTCTTTAACGACCAAGGTCGTTAGAATACTGGAATTAACATCAGAGCCAATCGACACCATCACCATGTCGTATTCATCGAGCCTTAACTCTTTAACTGTCTCTTCGCTTGTACAGTTCGCAACAATCGCTTGAGAAACAAAAGCCGCCGCATCTTTCACTCGCTCTTCATCAATATCAACGGCGAGTACCTGTGAGCCTGAACTTTGTAGCTCTTTACAGACTGAGAGACCAAAACGTCCCAAGCCAATAACTGCATATTGTTTGTCACTCATTTATTACTCCACTTACAAAGCTATGTAGCATCGAAAACAAATAATGAAATTGTCTTCATACAAAAAAACGACTATATATCCATATAGAGATACAATTGTCAGCTAATCGCTTGATTTATAAAGGTAGAGAACAAAAGTGATTTCTGCTAATTTCTAACCCACTATTTCTGCGGCAGTACACACAATGAATGAATTCATAACCCAAGTACAAACCTACATTAACCAGAGCCATAGTGATTGGGCAAACAGCGTCCTATTCATCACTATTGCGAGCTTTCTCGCTTGGGTCGCTTGGCGAATTATCCATAATCGCTTAGAAATTCTGGTTCAGAAAACCCCATTCCACTGGGATGACCTACTGCTAGAGGCGCTAAAAACACCTGTCAGTACATTACTCTGGTGTTGGCCTGCAACTGTCTCTGTGGGGTTAATCCTTCAAGACCAGTTTGGTAATGAAATTAATTGGTTAAAAACACTTAAGCACATATTAATTATCTGTACCTTCGTTTGGTTTACCTTGCGAATGATCACCAACACTGAAGCGTACGTCTTAGAACAAAAAACCAGAGACGAAACCACAGTACAAGCTATCGCTAAAGTCGCTCGCTTGTTCTTTATGGTGATGGGCGGCCTGACCATCATGCAGGCATTTGGTCTGAGCCTATCTGGCTTACTCACCTTCGGTGGTGTGGGTGGCTTAATCGTCGGTTTGGCAGCAAAGGATCTACTGTCGAATTTCTTTGGCGGCATGATGATTTACTTCGACCGTCCTTTTAAAGTCGGTGATTGGATACGCTCACCAGACCGCCAAATCGAAGGTACAGTCGAACGCATTGGTTGGCGCATGACCATCATTCGCACTTTTGATAAGCGACCTTTATACGTGCCAAATTCGGTATTCAGTAACATTGTGGTGGAGAACCCATCAAGAATGTTGAACCGCAGAATCAATGAAACCTTCGGTCTTCGTTATCAAGATGCAGACAAGCTAGCTCTAATTGTTGATGAAGTTAGATCCATGCTCGAAACACACCCTGACATTGATGCAAAACAGACGCTGATCGTTAACTTTGATAAGTTTGGTCCATCAACCCTTAATTTCTTTATCTACACCTTCACCAAAACGGTTAACTGGGTGAGATACCACGAAGTTAAGCAAGATGTCCTGCTGCAAGTGTTGGCGATTATTCATAAGCACAATGCTGATATCGCCTTCCCAACACAAACGCTCAAGATCGATCCTCAAGATTTTGGCGAAGCTCAAGGTATGGTCATTTCCAACTCAGAAGGTCATTAAGAAGCACATCTATATTGCTTATCGTTTATAGCTTGTCGTCAAGTCGATGGGTTATCGATAAGTAAACTGGTTATCGATAAATAAACAGAGTGAAGCGTGGTAACATGGCGCCAGTATTCAAATACACCTAATTACCACTCTATGATTTTACCTGTGATCCTAGCTGGCGGCTCCGGAAGTCGCCTCTGGCCTCTGTCTCGCGAACTTTACCCTAAGCAATTTCTCAATATTGCTGGCGAACAGTCAATGCTTCAGCAAACGCTTCAACGCTTGCAAGGTCTTGAGGACTATCTAACGGATAGCAAGTGCGCAGCTCCATTCATTATCTGTAATGAAGAACACCGCTTTATTGCCGCTGAACAAGTTCGCGCCACTAAAATCCAACACAGTGGAATCCTTTTAGAGCCTGTCGGTAGAAATACAGCCCCAGCTATTGCGCTTGCTGCCCTACAGGCTCTAAGCAAATCAGTGGATAAAAAATCGAACGAATCTGACCCTATCTTATTAGTGTTGGCGGCCGATCATCACATCGCTAAAACCTCTGAATTTCAACAAACAATTAGCCGTGGTGTTGGTTACGCAAAACAAGGCAAACTGGTGACATTCGGTATAACCCCGAATGCTCCAGAGACTGGTTATGGCTATATCAAACAAGGCCAACCACTTCCCTCTAGCCTGCAAATAGAAACCAACACTACAGTGCAATCAGTCCATCATGCCTACACCATTGAATGCTTCATAGAAAAGCCTGATAAAGCAACTGCAGAAGAATACATACGTTCAGAGCAATACTTGTGGAACAGCGGCATGTTCATGTTTAAGGCATCCCGCTACCTTGAAGAACTCTCTAAACACCACCCAGAAATATTAGCGGCTTGTCAGTTAGCTCTTTCAAAGCAAAATACCGACCTCGACTTTATCCGTATCGAGGCAGAAGCATTCAAAAATAGCCCAAGTGACTCTATCGATTATGCCGTGATGGAGAAGACCTCACACGCCGCAGTGATCCCGATGGACGTTGGTTGGAATGATATTGGTTCGTGGTCTGCTATCTGGGATGTAAGCGACAAAGATGAGCACAATAACGTCATTGAAGGTGATGTATTAACCGTCGATTCTCAACACAACTACATTCATGCGGAAAATAAGCTGGTCGCGACTGTAGGTGTCGACAATTTGATCATTGTCGAAACTAAAGATGCAATATTGGTTGCGAACAAAGACAAAGTTCAAAGTGTTAAGTCGATTGTTAGCCAACTGAATCAGGCTGGTCGAACGGAACATGTCCATCATCGCGAGGTCTTTAGGCCTTGGGGTAAATACGACGTGATCGATCTAGGCAAACGAGACAAAGTGAAGCGCATTACAGTCAACGCTGGCCATAGGCTTTCGTTGCAAATGCATCACCATAGAGCAGAACATTGGGTAGTCGTGGCTGGCACTGCGAAAGTAACCAACGATGAGAAAACGTATCTAATCGAAGAAGATCAATCCACTTACATTCCACTAGGCCATATCCACAGCCTTGAGAACCCTGGAGACTCACCTCTCGAAATGATCGAAGTACAAACCGGTAGTCACTTAAGTGAAGACGATATCATTCGATATCAAGACAGCTATGGGCGAGAGGTTCGAAACCAACAAGCTTCTTCGTCTCAGAACAACAAATCGAAATAAAGCGGCGACAATCAAGTGAAACCAACATTAGACCTTAGCTGCTTTAAGAACAACGATATTCGCGGCATCATTGGTGACCAAATCAATGGGTACTTTACCTACCTGCTCGGCAAAGCATTTGGAGAATACGCCCTATCCACGACACCTGAAGCCTCATTCGATGGATTGGCTCAAGTGGTGATTGGTCGTGATAACCGAGAAACGTCCCTTTCATTACAAGAAGCCATGACCAAAGGCTTAATCGAGTCTGGAATAACCGTCGTTGATCTTGGAATGACAGGGACTGAAGAAGTCTACTTTGCAACTCGCCACCTTGGCGCCATTGGCGGAATCCAAATTACGGCAAGCCATAACCCAATTAATTACAACGGAATGAAATTGGTCGGCTTGGACGCTAGCCCGATAAGTAAAAACAGTGGGTTAGATGAAATCAAACGACGCATTGCAGAGCTTAATCAAGAGCTGAACTGCAATTTACCGTTCGTTCATGCACAACCAAGTAACTCTAGTAGATCGACCAGTATTCTCGCCCCTTATGTAGACCACCTACTCTCTTATATATCTCCTTCTGAGCTTTCACCTATGAAAATTGTGGTGAACGCAGGGAACGGTGTCGCAGGGCGTATTATTGATGATTTAGAAGCTCGCTTTGCCACGCTCGATATTCCGATCACCTTCATCAAGGTTCACCATACTCCTGACGGAACATTCCCTAATGGCATTCCGAACCCATTGATTAAAGAAAACCAAACAGCCACCAGAGACGCCGTTTTACAAAGCTCGGCCGATCTTGGTATTGCTTGGGATGGAGACTTCGATCGCTGCTTTTTCTTTGACGAGACAGGCAATTACATTGAAGGTTATTACATTGTCGGGTTGCTTGCTGAAGCATTCTTATTAAAAGAGCCGAACGCCACTGTATTACACGATATGCGCATGACATGGAACACGATTGAAATCGCTTACAAACGTGGTGGAAAAGCGATTGGGATTAAAGCGGGACACGCACTTATCAAAGAGAAGATGCGTGAAACGAATGCGGTCTACGGTGGTGAGATGAGCGCACACCATTATTTTCGTGATTTTGGATATTGCGACTCAGGAATGATTCCTTGGCTACTGGTTATTGAACTAATGTCGAAAACCCAACAGTCTCTTTACCAACTGACGAACGCAAGTATGGATAGATTCCCCTCATCCGGAGAGATCAATCGCAGAGTATCCAACCCAGAGGAAGTCATGGCTTGTGTGTTATTGCACTACCGAGATAATGCCGTTGAGATCGATCACACAGACGGGATCAGCATGAATATGGACACATGGCGCTTCAACTTAAGAAAGTCTAATACCGAGCCATTAATACGCCTTAATGTAGAAACCAGACAAAATAGAGCTTTGCTATCACTTAAAGTCGACGAGCTACTGTCTTTTCTTATTTAAGAGTCCAAGGCGCTTTCCGTTTAAAACTAAAATCCACAAAAAAGCCCTTACTAGCGATTGCTAATAAGGGCTTTGAATTTTCAGCAGCTTAATCGCCGACTGTAATATGCAATAATCAGTCTATTTGTTACGACGTGCTTCAACAGCATCTGCTAGTTGGCGAAGTACTGTTTCAGTATCTTCCCAACCGATACATGCGTCAGTAACAGATTGGCCGTATGTCGCCGCTTTACCGTCAACTAAATCTTGGCGACCTTCAACAAGATGAGATTCAATCATCACAGC
>NZ_JBFRSN010000386.1:0-2072 GCF_041473595.1 Vibrio sp. 10N.222.46.A1 | reverse complement strand
CCGTCTTTGCTTTCATTACCTGTTTGAGAGCGGAATAAATATGTGAGAACAGAAACACCGCCAATGCCGTTAACGTCACTATCGAAAGGTTATAGTCCTCCAAAAACGAGAATACCCCCGACACCGTAGCGGTTATCAATAACAGACCATACCAAGAGCGATACAAGGCTCGCTCTTTATGTATTCCCACTATCGAAACAGCCAAAGTAATAATGATCAAAAACAGAATGGTCTTTTGACCTTGCGGATAAAACTGCTGCATCACCGCGCAACCAAAAAACAACACCAACAGTGCATAGAATAAGAAGTAGAAGTTGTCGTCTTTAGAGACTGGCTTCATCTATTTTTCCTCTGCCTCTGCTGGTTTTTTCTCAGTTTCTTCTTGGTTTTTCTCTTCAAGTCCAAGCCATGCCATCATCAGCTCATAGCTTAAACTCAGTATAACTGCACCAACAAACAGACCAACGATTCCTGACATCGCCATTCCGCCCAATGCACCCAGTAGAATAACCAACATTGGGATATGAGAGCCGCGGCTCAATAGCATCGGTTTCAAAATAGCGTCACTGCCACTGACCAAAATACACCACACTAAGAACAGGCTCGCCGCTAGCGTCGATTCAACACTGAACATGTAAATAATTGCAGGCAATAAAGCAAGAATCGGCGGAAGTTGGATAATAGCAATGAGCAGAACAGCTAATGCCCAAAACGCAGCCGCAGGAACGCCAGCAATCACTAAACCAATTGCTGACATAATGGATTGAATCACAGCAACACCTATCACACCCTGCACGACACTACGTACCGTTGATTTAGATAACTGTACCAACTCTTCACCTTTACCATCGGTTAGGCGAGCCACTAAGTGAGTGACCCCCGTTTGGCACTTATCGGCGTTACTCATAAATGCGCCAGCAATGATGGTAGAAATAATAAACTGAATAAACCCACCGCCGAGAGAGCCTAAAACAGAAGCAGCTTTCGTCGCAAACTGTTTCAGTTCGTCAGCATACTTTATGAACGTACCTTCAATATTATTGGAGGCAGCTACCAAGGTTGAATATACCTTCTCCCCAATGAATGGAATATCTTGTAAAGACTCTTTGGGTTTCGGCAGAGACAGGGTTCCGTCCTGTAGCCCTGTCATTAGGTCCGAAGCACTGGTGTAAATACCGGAAGAGAGCGCAACTAAAGGAATGAGCAGTAACAGTACTCCGATAAAGCTCAGTAATGCGCTGGCTTTTCCTTTCGACATTCCCGTCTTATTTGAAATCGCGACAGCAACTGGATAGAGCGCAGTCGCAATGATCGCCCCCCAAATAACCAATAGAATGAATGGGCGTAAAATCGCAAAACACCAGTAGACGAGCATAGCAATCGCTGCAATTTTGATGGCAGCGTCTATCGCCTGTTTTGAAAAATCATCGGTTAACTTCATGAAACGTCCTTGTTAGACAAGATTAAGGCTGATTTTGTAGGAACTTCCAATTCCGTGTTTCTAGGAATAGAGAAGCCAAAATCATATATATTCCAATTAACACTAATTGGAATATGCGTATAAGGGTGTTGCTATCGATATCACCGGAGCTCATCAATGTGCTACCAACAAGTACGAGCAAGGTACTAAATGCAGTGGCGAAAATCGGTGCTTTTTCGGGAACCGTGTAGATCTTCTTAGCAATCACAATAGCGACCAAGCCTATGAATAAAGAGTAGAAGATAATATTCGGAACAATCGAAAGGATTGAAAAAGCAGCTATCGCTAGCAAGCCACCAATGCCATTACTGATCACCAGAAATGCACTTAATTTGACTGATTTTTCTGAAGTGATCATTAACGATAACAACGCAATAAACATCATGGTTAACAATGCTTCAGATATCTGAAAAATAAAGAAAAAGCACACAACGGGATAAGAGATAATCATCGCACGGAAAGCCGCATACCAGCGCTCTGTCTTATTGAAAGGTACCGACGCAAAGCCAGAGAACTCCGACTTAGGTTCAGGGAAGAAGACATGAACCAGCGCAAAAATAGTCACCGACACTACACCAGAAGTCGCTAAACC
>NZ_JBFRSN010000385.1:0-1531 GCF_041473595.1 Vibrio sp. 10N.222.46.A1 | reverse complement strand
TCTATACAGATGCAGCAGTTAAAAAAACTCGGTTATGGCTCCGCCGGCGGCGTTGATGCGACGCTAGCTTACAAAGCGACTATCCAAGATGTTCCCGTTATCAGCTTAGAGCCGCTTCAATTCCAAATAGACCTGATGACAAAACAAAAGGACGACGGTAAGGAGTGGTTAGTCAGTAGCCTTGAAGAGTTTGACCAAACTGATCGTGTGGTTCATTGCTTAATCGAAAGTTGGAAAGCGGGTGATTTAGCGAAGCTGGAAGCTTTCGCAGAGCTGTCTGAGATGTCACCTGAACTAGAGAAAGCATTTTTAACCGATCGCAATATAGACTGGGCAAACAAACTATCCGCCAATGATTGGAAACTTGACTCGAAAGATAGCTACTTAATTGTGGTTGGCGCCTTGCACCTAATAGGAGAAGGTAACTTATTGCAGTTGTTAGAAGAGAAAGGTTTCAATGTCACTCAACAATCACAAAGCCAACAGGCCCGGTGTCAATTTGAGACTAGTGACGACAACTAACTAAATTCGATACCATGACCTTCTCATAATATAACCATTACCTAATAACTGAATCATTACACTTAATTGCACCATAACGGTGTTATTATCTTTCGCTCTTTTTATATACGGTGTTGTTCTCATGAAACTAGTACTCTTTGCTTTACCTTTAGCCCTAGCGATCCTCACGCCTACGGTAGTGACGGCTAAAGAAACTTGTACCATCGAACAGTTTCAGGCGATAGACATTCAACCGGATACAAAAGGCGGTGTGTTAGATAAAGAAAGCGGCCAGTTTCTGATCACTGAGAAGCCACCGATGCGCTGCGCCAATATTACGTTCATTACATCGACGACACGCAACCGTATCGCGAGCCAAATGAATAGAAAATTTGAAGCGAGCTTTTACGATGGCCAAACGAGTAACTCTCACTCGGTGACGTTTAATGAAGATGAAATACAGGCGGGTTACATTCGAATTGGTCGAAATAACCCTGTTGAAGCGTATGTTTGCTTTGTTACTTCAGAGACGCCAATCAAGAACATCACGTGTGATGTGAAGTAAACAGATTTTCGGCTGGCTTATTGAGTCAATCCTTTCTCTATGCGGGATGTTTAGAACAACAAGAGATTTCCGACTCACTCCTTCGTCGCTCTAGGGAATGACACATATACCAAAATGCAAAAAAGCCGTAGCCCCCTCTATTACGAGAGTGCTACGGCTTTCTTCAATGTGGCAGTGAAGATCTTATTTTGAACATCAGGCGAACCCCACTTTGGTTCTAATCCTATTTCCAACGCTCTAAAACGACGAAAGCCTGCTCAATGAGCAAGCTTTCTTAATGTGGCCGGTGAAGAGCTTATTTTGAATATCAGGCGAACCCCACTTTGGTTCTGATCCTATTTCCTATGATCTAAAACGACGAAAGCCTGCTCATTGAGCAGGCTTTCTTAATGTGGTCGGTGAAGAGGGATTCGAACCCCCGACCCTCTGGTCCCAAACCAGATGCGCTACCAAGCTGCGCTATTC
>NZ_JBFRSN010000384.1:0-3675 GCF_041473595.1 Vibrio sp. 10N.222.46.A1 | reverse complement strand
ATAATGATGTCGAAGCTACGCGCTACTTCACCGTACTTGTTGATGATGTCATATTTAACCGTATCACCAATTCCTGGCGTACCAAACTGGTCAGAAACAAACAGGTCGCCACGGACTAGATCAGGTTGAGGACCCGGCTCTGGTGGAGGAGTTGTTCCCCCCGCGATAGTGATGTCTGAACAGTTGTAGAAACCTTCACCGGCGGCATCGTCACGTTGCCAACGAACGTATAAGATTGCGTCGCCAGATCGGTCTGAAGGAATCGTTACGTTGATACGGTATTTGCCACCACTTACAGGAACATTCCCAACTTCTTGGAGAAGGTCTAAATCTCCCCACGCTAGGCCTTTGCTCAGGTCGGCGTTTGGTTTGGTTAGGTAGAACTCCCAGAATGACGGGTTGTGTGGTGCAGTCGCATTGAATACATATTCAAATGTACCAGTGCTTAACTCGGTGCGAGTCCAACCTGTATGAGGTGCACCCATGCCACGTTTTTGCGAATCATTGGCGTAACATAACGTGCCGTCTGGAATCGCCGCTTTCACTGCATTGATGTTGTTGAAGTCTTGAATGTTTTTCGCATACTCGTTGCGTTGAACGAAAGGATATGACCCTGAAATCTCTTTTGCTTGAGCACATGCTGCATTTGGTGGCGTACCCGACCAAACCCCGCCTTGTTCATAGCACGTATTCTGACGTGCACTTGGAAATTCAGACCAGCCATGAGCGTTTGCTACTGATGGTACGCTGGATAGCATAGCCATCCCCACTGCTATTTTTAGAATATTATTATTTGCTGTTTTCACTTTCCCACTCTCTATTATTTTACCCCCGTATGAAATATTGATTGGACATTTACTAATCAATATTGCAGTTCGAGGGTTTATAGTTTCTGACTTAAAGAACACGGAAAATATATACGTCATAACTATCAATAAAAGTGGGATTTATTTTGAAAGGAATCAGAATCACACAACTCAAAGAAATGCGTTAGAGATAGATGATATTGGTTCGAATTATCAATTTTTACCGACAAAAATTACGCATTCCCTAAGAAAATAGATCGCTAGGAAGGTATTTTTTCATTGAATTAATTGGAGTGAAACGCTCGCATAAATAATGATATTGAGTGCTTTTTATCTTCATTATTATTACGTTGTTGAGACTGCTGTAAAGTCGCTAAGCTATTGAGCGTATACGTTTATAAATGGATAAATCATTAAACGTTAATTTGAACGAGCTAAACTAATAGCGGCTATTCATGCCAAATCGATTCGACATATCATCGTCCATACGACCGCCCTTCCAACCGCCACCGCCCAACAAATTAAGTACATCACGCGCGTTATATTCCTCACCACCGAAGAAGTCATTAGACACATCATTACGCAGCAGTTGAATGGCTGGAGCAATTTCAGCAGCAAGGTCTTGTGGATCAGCAAACAATGCTAAGGCAACCAGTTGTTGGCGCTTACTCAATTCACATGAACTCGTTTCTACTTGCCCAATAGAGAAAAAATCACTGCTTCCGTACGCTTTCACCAACTTTGCAGAAAGTGATTTGATTACTTTCTTGATTCGTCGTCGTTGAATATATCTAAACATATAGATTGCCTTGTATTGATGAGCCTAAATTAACCAAACAATAGGTAAGTTTGATTGTCGACCGAGATGCTTTTTACTTGCGTGTTAAATACGGATTCTAGCTGTTCAGGCACAAGCACTTGCTCTGCACTGCCTGATGCTTGTAGTACGCCCTTTTCGAGCAGCAGTACTTGGTCGGCATGCCTCAAGGTTCGGTTCAGGTCGTGGTTAGCCATAATAACCGCAATGCCCTTCTCAGCCACTCGTTCGATAAGCTTATACAGCAACGCTTCTTGAGCAATATCTAACGGCGCTGCAGGTTCGTCTAGGATCAGGAGCTTTGCATAAGGGTTAAGCGTCGGCCAAATTTGCAGGCACATTCCCGCTAAACGAACGCGTTGCCATTCACCACCAGACAGTGTCTGAATTGAACGATGAAGTTTATCTGTGATGTCCAACATCTGGCTTATCTCTTCCAAAGCCGTGTTGATTTCAGTATCAAGGCCATGTGATGAACTTGGCAGTGATAACGCAAGGTATTGGAAGACTTCCAAGTTGAAGGCGGGTCTTGCACTTTGACAAAGATAAGCGCGATGCAATGATAAATCTTGTAGTGATAATACTGACAAGTCTTGTCCGTCGAGCTTTATATCACCTTTGTAGCCATCACCAACGCCAGATATCGCTTCTAATAAGGTACTTTTCCCACTGCCATTAGGACCGATGACATGAGTCACCTGCCCTTGCTTGAGCTCAAATGATAGTGGTAATAAACGAGCGCCGACGCTCAGGCTCTTAATTTGAATCATGATTTTTAATTAACATCCAAATGAAGATTGGTGCACCGATACTGGTTGTCATCACACCCAAGGGTAATTCTGCAGAATCGAGTAATGTACGTGCGCAAATATCAGCAAACACCAGTAACGCGGCACCGGCAACGGCAGACAAAGGAAGAAGGTATCGGTTGTCGGTACCAATCGCTAAACGCAGTAAGTGTGGCACCACCAAACCCACAAAGCTGATCACGCCACCTAACGCTACTGCGCAGCCGACTAAAATAGACACAGCGAAGATTAAACGCCAACGTAATCTCGGAACGTTCACGCCTAACTGCGCAGCATGGGTCTCGCCAATCATGAGTTTGTCTAGCTTGCTACCTTGCAGGCACAGCCAGATAATAACGGGGATCATTACTAACGTGAGCGAGTGCTGGTACCAAGTTACACCACCCAAACTACCCATCAGCCAATACATCAATAAGCGTAAGCTAAGATCATCACTAAAATAGAATGCCCACGTCACCATCGCGCCAGAAAGAATGCCTAACGCAACACCCACCAGCAATAACTTGGCCGTAGTCAGTCGCATCGTTTTAACCATGCTCACTAGAATCACGGTAAAACAGAGTGACCCTAAAACGGCGGCAATCATGAACAGTTCTGGTGTAGGAGCAAACGGTAAGAAGAACAGCACGATCACCATCGCTAAGCTTGCACCACCAGAAATGCCGAGCACACCGGGCTCTGCTAATACGTTACCCAATAAGACTTGTAAGCTTGCGCCAGATACGGCTAACCCTGCCCCGATAGCAATAGCCGCCAATAGTCGAGGTAAGCGTAAATCAATCAGTAGTTTTTGTTCTAACGTGGACAATGTGCCCAGAGGGGAAATGAAGAGATCGCCAACCATTAGATAAATCGCACTCAGCGTGACAAGCAGTGCAGCCATCAGATAAATGGCTCGGGTCCATTTTCGCTGTTTTTGGTGAAGAAGTTGTTGGAAATCCATATCAAGCTACTTTGAAATTGTTCGCGTAACCTTACCTGTATCCCCAAATAAACTCAAGGCTCACACCGTAATGTGAACCTTGATATTTCAAGCAGTTGGGCGGTTGTTTTGGTCGATTAAACCTAACTGGATATTAATCGTACACAAGCTGACCATGGTCGAATCGCGTTTCAACTTCGCACACCATTAAGGCAGCTCGTTGACCGATAGCAACGTTACGATTTGGAAATACCACCGCTTCGTTTTCATTCTTCGCCATCAATGGCTTATCACCATCATGACCAAACACTTCACCGTGCT
>NZ_JBFRSN010000383.1:0-1683 GCF_041473595.1 Vibrio sp. 10N.222.46.A1 | reverse complement strand
CGTGGCACTTTCTAACTCAAAAGTGTCTTATTGGCTTCATGAGGTGCATAGTTAAGCACAATACTTTCTGAAATTAACGTTACCATAAGGTATAAAATTCCTGCTATGGCATCTCGTTTAGTGCGTTAATCTGGTGTTTCAAACCATCTATAAAAACATCAACATACCTATTAAAACTCTCATCCATCGGTTTGTCATAGCCATTTTGCCAGCGTAAAATGAAAGAAGCATTCATCATTTGAGGTAGAAAACGAGTTAAGTTTGGATACTCACTATTTTCTACCTTCTTAGCCTCCCCTCTTAACTTAGCTTCCCATTCATCCGCATTATCTAGCGGTAAATGACCGAACTCCATGGTTACGAAACCACACATTGATGCAATTACTGTGTTGTACATAGGGACTATATGAGACGGCGGACAATTTGCATCCAAAAGAGCAGCTATAATTCCATCTAGCAATCTAGGATCTTGATACGCATTTGCCAGAAGTCGCCCTCCTATCAAATCTGCGATGTGGGGATGGTGTTTTACTGCACCTCTGTAGTTTTGGAATAACAGGGTCAACCAGACGTGCCAATCCAGGTTACCGTAGTTAGGTGTGACACTAGACATCACTGTATTTGCAATTTCACCTAACAGTGTGTTTTTGTTTTTAAAATACCAATAGATAGCTGTTGGATAGGTATCTAACCGTTTAGCTACGTCTCGAATACTAAACGTATCGATTCCTTTCTCCGCAATAAGATTCAGTGCTACCTCGATTATAATTTCCTTAGAGAGAGGTGTTGTATTTGCTTTTCTTTTCATAAAGGTACCGCTATCTATAAAGTACTTGCTAAAGGGAGGTCTGCTTTTTAGACAGATTGAACGAACTTCTAATGTTAAAAGTATCGTAAACAATATTTAATTTGGTAATCAAGCGGCTACCTTTGTCGACTTCTAACACATCGACAACATTAAAAGGTGCAGGTTCACCATTGGCAAGTGTCCAGTCAAAGTAGAACCAGATAGATATCAAATCTGTACAGTCACGAGTTGATTTCCCTTCCATTACGCCCTTCAAGGTTAGCTTTGAACTGCTCGTATCTTCAAACAATTCAGGATAAAAGTCTGCTGCCTTACGTTCACCGTAAAGTGGTGAACTCACCAACGCATCTGGCGTGAAAAGCGATAGTACTTTTTCAATGTTTGCTTCTTCAAGTGCTTCAAGGTATTTGTTTGCTATCGTATTGGCATTCATGATTTTACTCTATTGTTCAGTGTGCAATTCTATATTGTACACTGAACAATAATGAGAGCAAGCTTGAGTTTGTAGCTGTTTAATAGAATGAAAGGTGCTGCATTAACAATGAATGCACTCCTGCATTAAATGCATAAATATTTCGCATCGTTGACTGTAATTGGAAGGTTTTGTCCAAAAGCTTCTCAGGTGTCGTCTACTCGACCAAAGTGTGGTAAAGCAATAACTAAATAGAGAGTTCAGACAGGATCTCTGTTTTTCATTGCAGTCATTTCAATGACTGTTTTATTGTAAACTACAATTCACTTTAAGATTTTTATAGTAAAATAGTTTTTACTATAATTATTTCTAACCTATTACTTTGACATTTAAATTTTGGTAAATTAATATTTACCTTATTATATTTACGGCAAAGGTTAATTTACTATGGGAAGAGGTAACA
>NZ_JBFRSN010000382.1:0-10039 GCF_041473595.1 Vibrio sp. 10N.222.46.A1 | reverse complement strand
TTCCTATTATTATCCTTATCGCTATGGCGATACCCGCCACTAAAACCTTAATAGCGATGGAAGACACCTCCCAATCAGATCTGACCGTAAAAATCACAGGGTCACAATGGAAATGGCACTACAGCTATTTTGGTGAAGACGTTGAGTTTTTCAGCCTCCTAGCAACCAGTGACAAAGAGATTGAAGGCATCGAAGTGAAAGGCGCGCATTACCTGCTAGAAGTTGATAAGCCACTTGTACTGCCTATCAATCGTAAAGTCCGCTTTTTGATGACTTCCGATGATGTGATTCACTCATGGTGGGTGCCAGCATTCGCCGTTAAGAAAGATACCATTCCAGGTTTTATTAATGAGGCTTGGACAAAGATAGATGAGCCCGGCGTCTACCGCGGGCAGTGTGCAGAGTTGTGTGGCCGCGCTCATGGTTTCATGCCGATAGTGGTGCATGCCATGGAAGAAGACGAGTTTGACGCATGGCTAGCAGAACAGAAAGAGTTGGCGATAGCCGAACAACAAGCCGCGAAAGATGCATTAGATGCGTCACTTTCTTTGGAAGAGTTGAATACCATCGGTGAAGAGGTTTACAAAACTCGATGTGCGGTTTGTCACCAAGCAAACGGTGAAGGCATTCCCGGAGCATTCCCTGCTATCAAAGGAAGTCCTATTGCCCTTGGTGATGTGGATGTTCATATCGACACCATTGTTTATGGTCGTGGCGGAACGGCGATGCAAGCATTCGATAATCAGTTAACCGAGAAAGAGATCGCAGCGGTAGTGACTTATCAACGAAATGCTTGGGGTAATAACACCGGCGATATTGTTCAGGCTTCAGATATCAACGCTTATAAGGCGAAGCAAGAAGGCAGTTCTGAAAGCTCAACGGATGATGCACAAAATGATGCTAAGGATCAGTTATGAGTTCACCAATCAATAAGCCGGTGAAATCGGCTCCAGCAGAAGATCAAGCACTGAGCCATTCTGTAGAAGGCACATTGGGTAATAATGATTTGCCTGTTGATGATCACGACTCACATGCGGCACCTAAAGGCTGGGCTCGTTGGCTGTATTCAACCAATCATAAAGACATTGGCACATTATATCTTTGGTTCAGTTTTGCGATGTTCTTAACGGGTGGTGCCATGGCAATGGTGATCCGTGCGGAGCTGTTCCAACCAGGGTTACAACTCGTTGAGCCCGATTTCTTCAATCAGATGACCACTGTCCATGGCTTGATCATGGTGTTTGGCGCAGTAATGCCCGCTTTTACGGGCTTGGCTAACTGGATGATTCCGATGATGATCGGAGCTCCAGATATGGCGTTGCCGAGAATGAACAACCTCAGTTTCTGGATTCTGCCTTTTGCATTTTTAATCTTGATCGGATCTTTGTTTACTGAGGGAGGCGGGCCGAGTTTTGGTTGGACATTTTATGCTCCGCTCTCAACAACTTATGGCCCAGACAGCACCGCGCTATTCGTATTCTCAGTTCATATTATGGGGATCAGTTCGATCATGGGGGCGATTAACGTGATCGTAACCATAGTGAACATGCGCGCGCCGGGTATGACTTGGTTCAAGCTACCGATGTTCGTATGGACATGGTTAATTACCGCTTTCTTATTAATAGCCGTGATGCCCGTGCTCGCGGGTGCGGTTACCATGGTGCTGACCGACAAATACTTTGGTACTAGCTTCTTTGATGCCGCTGGTGGTGGGGACCCGGTGATGTTCCAGCACATATTCTGGTTCTTTGGGCACCCTGAAGTGTACATCATGATCTTGCCGTCTTTTGGTATTGTCTCAGCCATCATTCCAGCATTCAGTGGCAAGCGTCTGTTTGGCTACCACTCTATGGTGTACGCGACTTGTAGTATCGCATTGTTGTCATTCTTGGTTTGGGCGCACCACATGTTCACCACGGGTATGCCAGTATTTGCCGAATTGTTCTTCATGTATTGCACTATGCTGATTGCGGTGCCGACCGGGGTGAAAGTCTTCAACTGGGTGGCGACCATGTGGCGGGGTGCTTTGACTTTTGAAACCCCAATGCTGTTTGCGATTGCCTTTATTGTTTTGTTTACGATTGGTGGGTTATCTGGATTGATGCTTGCTATCGTGCCTGCGGATTTCCAATACCACGATACCTATTTTGTTGTGGCTCATTTCCATTATGTTCTGGTGACAGGCGCCGTGTTCTCAATTATGGCCGCAGCTTATTACTGGCTGCCGAAATGGACAGGGCATATGTACGACCACAAGCTCAGTCTGTGGCACTTCTGGACGTCGGTAATCTCAGTTAATGTACTGTTCTTCCCTATGCACTTTTTAGGGCTAGCGGGCATGCCGCGTCGTATTCCAGATTACGCCATTCAATTTGCTGACGTTAACCAAGTGGTATCGATTGGTGGTTTTGCCTTTGGGTTGTCTCAGTTGATTTTCTTATGGCTGGCTATTAAGTGCGTAAGAGGCGGAGAGCCTGCACCAAGCAAGCCTTGGGATAGGGCTGAAGGGCTAGAATGGACAGTACCAAGCCCAGCGCCTCACCACACCTTTACTCATCCACCTAAAGTAGACTAGAGGGATTAGCTATGAGTGATAAGCAAAGCGATCCCAATCAAGATAAAAAACAACCAAAGCGCCTGTCTAATAAGCGCTCGACTAAAAAGCTGACGGGCTACTTGGTGTTGAGCGTGGTCGCGATGTTTGGCTTCGGTTTCGCTTTGGTTCCTCTGTATGACGTAATGTGTGAAGCCTTGGGGATCAACGGCAAAACCAACACGGTCTCTGCCGTTCAACCTCAGGGAATGCAGCCTGATTACTCTCGTACTGTTCGTGTTGAATTCATGTCGCACATTAAGCCAGATATGCCGTGGCAGTTTTCGCCTGAGGTTCGAGTATTAGAGGTTCATCCTGGTGAGGTGGTTCAAACTAACTACATTGCCAAAAACCTTTCTGGAGCCTCATTGGTTGGCCAAGCCGTACCATCGGTTTCTCCAGGTATGGGAGCAACTTACTTCAATAAGATGGAATGCTTTTGCTTTAATCAGCAGCCATTGGACGGGCACAAGAGCGCAGAAATGGGTTTGATATTTTACATTGAGCCAGATATTCCAGAATCGATACATACACTCACGCTCTCATATACGCTGTTTAACATCACGAGTCAGGTGAGTGGAGAGGCAAGTAAGCCTGAAGTGAGTACATCAACATTGAGCACACTCGCAAGTAACTAGGGGTTTACAGAACCAGAATCAACAAAAGGAGTTGAGCGATGAGTTCTAAAAAGGAAGTTTATTTCGTTCCACACCAAAGCCACTGGCCATTGGTGGGTGCTGTAGCACTGTTTTTGGTCGCAGTTGGCGCTGGCTTGACGGTGCAAAACATGGGCACCGACGCCGCAGGTGGAGTATTTGGCAAAGCGGTGTTGTTAGTCGGGTTTGCAGTGCTGCTTTACATGCTCGCAGGTTGGTTTAGCAATGTGATCACAGAATCATTGAGTGGTCTCTATTCTGAGCAGATTTCTCGTTCTTTTAGACAAGGAATGAGTTGGTTTATTTTCTCCGAAATCATGTTCTTCGGCGCTTTTTTTGGCGCGCTTTTCTATGCACGCATGATTTCTGTTCCTTGGATTGGTGGTGCGGGCAATAATGAAATGACCCATGAAGTATTGTGGCCGATGTTCCAATCAATATGGCCGCTAACGACTACCCCTGATGGCGTAACGACACAAGCCATGCCTTGGCAAGGTATCCCGCTTAAGAACACCATTATCCTGCTGCTTTCCTCTGTGACGCTGCACATGGCACATATCAGTCTTGAACAAAATAAGCGTATGGCTTTGATCGTCTGGTTGGAGATAACCATTGTTCTGGCTGGCTTCTTCCTGTTCTTTCAAGTTGAAGAGTATCTTCACGCTTATCAAGAGATGGGGCTGACACTTCAGTCTGGTATCTACGGCAATACCTTCTTCTTGTTGACTGGGTTCCATGGTTTGCATGTCTGTTTAGGAACTATCTTTTTGATCGTGTTGCTGGCAAGGGTTGCGAAAGACCACTTCACTCCGAAAGACCACTTTGCGTTCCAAGCGGGCAGTTGGTATTGGCACTTTGTTGATGTGGTTTGGTTAGGCCTGTTCGTGTTTGTCTATGTACTTTGATGATATACGGGGCTGCTTTAAGTCGTGTATTGAAGAATAAATAAGTTTGAAAACTTGAATGCCTTAGTAAGGTCTTGGATTTGGAGTGATGGTGCCTGAGGCTAGGGCAAGTAACAACAATAGCACGACGATGGCAGACAGCATCACACGGCGACCTAAGAAGTGACTCAGTCTTTTGCCATTGTGTTTACCAGAGGCGATTTGAATTAGGCCTTTCATCAAATTGAAAGCGATGAAGAACAGCAAAGCGACTAACACAATTTTAAACAACAACACAAAGGTAGATGACGCCATAGTGATAACTCCAAACCGATTGATTGATGATGAACACAAGTTCCGCAGTAAAGGTTTTTGGATAGCGGTTGTTTTAACTGTGGTTTCAGTCGGCGCTTTAATCAAGTTGGGTTTGTGGCAGTTAGATCGAGGTAACGAGAAATTGCGCTATGAACAGCAGCTATCAGAAAGAGCGCAGCAATCGTCTAGGTCATTGGACACGGTTATCTCTGAATGGAAGGGCTCGCGTACACAAATGCAAGGTGCATCTGAACAGCCGTCTTTAAATGGTTTGAGAGTTGACCTTGAGCTGGAAGCACCCAGTGGATTAGTGGTTTTGTTAGACAACCAGATTAACCAAGGAACGGTAGGGTATGTGATCTACATGTTGGGCGAAGTTCCAACACAAGATGGAAGAAAACAACTGTTGATCGATCTTGGGTTCGTTGCAGCGAGCCGTGACAGAAGAGAGCTACCCCAATTAGGAAGCATCACACTACCAACCAATATGTCAGGGCGTTTGTACACACGTTCGTTGAACCCTCTAAGTCATGAGTTGGGATTAGAAAATACGACACCGAATAGAATTCAAAACTTAAACATAACAGCGCTATCACAGTACACCGGGCAAGAAGTGCTGCCCTTTGTCTTCCAACCTCAGAGTTTAGATGCATGGCCCTATGAAATGTTATGGCGTCCAACGGCGATGAAATCTGAGAAGCACTTTGGTTACTCATTTCAATGGTTTGTTATGGCTGCGGTACTTTTGTTTTTGATGTTGTTAATTGGCTATCGGTACCTAAAAGCGACACCTATCACGGAGAACAACGATGGATAAGTCTCAAGCACAAGTGAACAGGGAAAGTACCGAGGCAAACATGGCTGAGCTCAGAAGCCGTCGTACTAAAGGACGCTTGGTATTAATCGGACTCGTTTTAATTTTCGCTTTGCCAGCCATTATCGCCAAAACTGTGTTGGATCAAAATTGGTATACGTCAGGTGTCACTAACTCAGGCGAATTGGTAGAACCAAGAATTACACTAGCGGATTTCGGCGTAACGGTACCCATGGCTGGAGAGGGTTGGGTTGTGGGTTATATCGCTCCCACAGAGTGTGAAAGCTTATGCGAACAACAACTCCATTATTTGAATCAAAGTTACTTGGCGCTAGGGAAAAACAAAGAGCGAGTGACCGCCGTTGTTTTCGTCTCAGAAGGTAACTCGTTGTCGGGTTCGCTCAACAAGCCTGATTTATCTTTGTTAGCAGGTGGTGATCAATTAAGTACTGAGTTTGCACCAGCTTCCATTGTCATAATTGACCCACTCGGGCAATTGGTTATGGAATACAAAAGTGTTTCTGATCCTTCGCAGCTAGTCAGCCAATCTAAAGGCATGATTCATGATTTAAGAAAGCTACTCAAGCTGTCACGAGTTGGGTAGTTAATCAGCTTAAGTTGATAAGCTTGAGTTGATGAGCTTTAGCAGATTGCGTTAATGCTGAGTGTTGTTAGCGAAAAGGGAATAAGTATAGGGAGATAAACGATGCAGAATAAAGCCCCTGATTTACTCATGCACATGATGAGATTAACTATCTTGTTAACCCTTACCGTGATTGTGCTCGGCGCTTATACCCGTTTGTCTGATGCTGGCCTTGGCTGTCCTGACTGGCCTGGGTGCTATGGAAAGATTACCGTTCCCTCGAATACCCAAGCCGTTAATCAAGCCAATCTACAATTTCCAGAACGAGCTCTCGAAGCAGACAAAGCTTGGATAGAGATGATCCACCGCTACTTTGCAGGAACATTAGGGCTGCTTATCTTTGTCGTTGTTGCTTGGTGTATTAAAAAGAATATAACAGCTGCTGGTCTTCCGTTACTTATCTCTGCAACCGTGATATTTCAGGCTTTGCTTGGAATGTGGACGGTGACTCTCAAGTTGATGCCCGTTGTGGTTATGGCGCATTTGATGGGGGGCTTCACGTTGTTGTCACTGCTGTGTCTGCTCTACTGTCGTTTGTCTCAATTCCAAAGCCGTTTTGGTGAGGCTACCTATTCTTCACCACTTAAAGTCTCGGCACTATTCGGATTACTCATTGTGGTTGGGCAGATACTGCTTGGTGGCTGGACATCGTCTAATTATGCCGCTCTGGTGTGTACCCAATTACCTATCTGTGAAGGGAACTGGACAAGCTATTTAGATTTCAAGAATGCCTTCGATTTTGCTCAACACGGCCATGATAACTATGAGTTTGGCGTGTTGGAGTATCCCGCAAGGCTTACCATCCATGTCATGCACAGGTTCGGGGCTATTGTGGCGACGTTAACGGTGCTGATGATCGTGTACCAGCTATGGAAATTTGGCCAAGCGCCTCACCAAAAGCTGAGCGTGATTGTCGCAATAGTCCTGTTTACTCAAATTAGCCTTGGGATCAGTAATGTATGGTTTCATCTGCCAATCTCAGTTGCGGTTTTGCATAACCTAGTCGCAGCGATGTTGCTCATCAGCATGGTTGTAACCAATTTTGTCGTGTGGCAACACAAACCGAGTGAGAGCTTGGTGAAAAACAGTGTATTACAAGGAGGTAATCATGGTCAGTAGAACGTCAACACAGTATGAAGTGGTGGCTCAAGACGCAGCCTTAACTCATAAGATAGCAGTCAACAATGACATAGCTTTAAGTAACGAAATTGCTATAAAAAACAAAGCCACTTGGAAAATTTATTTAACGCTGACCAAGCCTAAAGTGGTGGCTTTGATGTTGCTGACGGCATTGGTTGGAATGTGTTTGGCTGTGCCTAATGGATTACCTTTACAGCAAACTGTGTTCGGGATGATTGGGATAGGGCTGATGGCAGGTTCAGCCGCTGCGTTTAACCATTTGATCGATAAAAAGATCGACGGCCAGATGACTCGAACAAATCGACGTCCTTTACCATCCGGTGAACTGAGTAGTGTGCGTGTGTTCAGCTTTGCCGCGGGTATCGGCTTACTTGGGTTTGCCACGTTAATGGTGTGGGTCAATCAACTCACCGCTTGGTTAACCTTTGCAAGCTTGTTGGGTTACGCAGTGATTTATACCATGTACTTAAAACGAGCGACGCCACAAAACATTGTGATCGCAGGGATCGCAGGCGCAATGCCACCTCTACTGGGCTGGACGGCAGTCACCAACGAGCTTCATTCAAATGCTTGGTTGTTGGTGATGATCATCTTTATTTGGACACCTCCGCACTTCTGGGCGTTGGCAATTCATCGTCGTGATGAGTATGCCAAAGTGAATATTCCCATGTTGCCCGTGACCCACGGAATCGAATACACCAAGACTTCAATTTTGCTGTATACATTGTTGTTAAGCATCGTGTGTGTGTTACCAGTATTAGTTGGCATGAGCAGTTGGATATATCTGAGCGCGTCTTTGGTGCTCAACGGTGGGTTTGTCTATCACGCGTGGGTTCTGAAATATCGTGATGAACCTAATATGGCGATGAAGACCTTTAAGTTCTCCATTTATCATCTTATGATTTTGTTTGTTGCTTTGTTGGCGGATCATTATCTGCTCTGATAGCTCTGATAGCTCTGATAGCTCTGATAGCTCTGATAGCTCTGATAGCTCTGATAGCTCTGATAGCTCTGATAGCTCTGAACAGATCAAACAAGGTTATTCCCATATCAAAACCAAACCTTTGGTTTCCACTAACCAAACCCTGACATGTCATGTATGAAAAGCCGGACAATTGATTGGCATGAATTATATAAAGGAACCGGTAATGGAATTCACTGAGCAAGATAGAGATGCTTTGTACCAAACGTGGATGTCACAAAAATCTCGAATGCGAATTACGCAGATGGAGTTTTCAAAAAAGCTAGGGATGAACCAGTTGGATTTTTCGCGAGTGCTAAGAGGGGAGAAAGCATTAACCATGTCTTTCGTTAGTCACTTCTGTCGTTTGCTTCATTTGGAGCCAAGGAATGTGCTCCCTTCACTTAAAGAAGACAATGAATCCGGGCCCAAAGTGGTTTATCTGAAAAGTAGAATGAGTGTTGATGGTGAGATCCAAAATGCTTATATCGAAGGCAATCAGGTGATCGTAGAGTATGCACATACTGTTCAGAACCATTGATTTTAGATCGAGCTCTGAGTTTTACCTCTTTTTCTACAACTTTTTAACTTAGGGTATGGCATACTTGGTTAATTCCTTGATTTACTTAAGTGCGTTATGAAACCTTTAAAAGTCCTTTTGCTTGTTGCAACCAGCATGTTTTTGTTTGGTTGTGCAGGCGGCCCAATTAAAACCGCTACTAAATTCACCAGTTATGAAGATTTTCGGCCTGGCCCTGATGGAGGCGTTGATTTAGTTTGGGCAAGGATAGGGCTGCGTGACGAACAACGTTTGAAATCCAAGTTAGACGCTTATGACTCTGTGGTGATCGACCAAATCTTTGTGTTGGCAGAAGAAGGCACATTAGATCAGGAAGACATTCAGGAGCTCACAGATCATATGGTAAGTCGTTTGGAAGCGAAAATATCGCCTCATAAAACGATTGTCGATGAACCAACAGGGAACACGCTACGCTTGAGTATCGCTTTAAGTAATGTTGAAACGCCCAACCCTATCTTAGCCGTGACAAGCAGTGTGCTGCCGTTTGGTCTTGCGATGTCGACTATATATAAGGTGACGACAGGCGAGCACACCAACGTTGGGAGCGCCAGTGTTGAGCTATTGGTCAGCGATGCGCAAGACGGTACTCCATTGTTTGCAGCCATCGACCGCGAAGCGGGTAATAAAGACTTGTCTACTATGATTGATTCGTTAGATGATGCCAAAGATGCGATCAACTATTGGGTTGAACGTTTAGGTGATACTCTACAGAATATCGACGACGTCTAGAAAGAGCTTGTAATGCTAGAGAAAGAAAACCTGATTAAGCTAGCCAGAATGCAAATGCCTTTTGGCAAATACGCTGGCCGCACCTTGATTGACCTACCTGAAGAATACTTGCTGTGGTTCGATAAAAAGGGCTTCCCACAAGGTGAGTTGGGCGACTTAATGCAGTTATGTTTAGCTCTCAAGATTGAGGGCTTAGATTCTGTGGTGCAACCGCTTAAATATGACTATTAGCCCTAGTCACATCTCACACTTAGTAACTAAAATCCCATCCAAATAAGTGACGAGTAGTGGTGATTTTCTGAGGAACATTCAAAAGGAAAAAACTGAATCTTGCCTTTTGAATGTTTATGAACCCAGAGTCGCTGTAACTTTAATATTTCCACCAACACCTCCCTCAAAGCGCCCGAATTTATGATTACTTTTATACATTCACGTATTCATTGATGACGAGTCAGAATCGACTAGCTTTACCTTCCCTTAAGTGACCTGTACACACAGACAGTTTATTGAATAATTAATGACTTTAAAAAGAGTGGTTTTTAACACTGAATGAGCACGAACCTAACGAGGGTAATGGTGTTAAGTTTTTGAATAGTAATTGGATTGATAAGTGGCTAAGAATGATAACGTGCCTTACAAAGGCGGCAATGTGTGCTTGCACGTTTTCACACGGAATGTTGAGACCCGATTTTATATTAAATGCATAGCATTCAGTTGGTTATGA
>NZ_JBFRSN010000381.1:0-2674 GCF_041473595.1 Vibrio sp. 10N.222.46.A1 | reverse complement strand
TGTTGATGACTTTGGTTCTGGTTATTCCAATATTGATGAGATCATTAAACTTGAGCCGCAGATCATAAAGCTCGACGGTAGCTTGATTCGCAATATCGACAAAGACCCAAAGCAAAGGAATATCGCCTCTCAATTAGTACGCTTGTGTCAGGTGTTTAACGCCAAAACAGTTGCCGAATTTGTCCATAACCAACAGGTTTGTGAAATTGCAGAGCAAATGGGTGTCGATTATCTGCAAGGTTATTACTTTGGTGAGCCTAAGCGACTGTTTTAGTTATTAAAGCCCTCAGACCTTAACGTCACTTGCTTTTAAAGTGCTTCACTGGCACTGATGATGGCTCTTTAGTAGAATGAATGATGTCTAACTAGCGTCACATTATTTATCAGACGATTGTAAGTATTCCGTGCAAGCTTTATCTATAATAAGCACAATAACAAATCATTAACGTAACGATTAATGTGAATATGCAATCGACCTCTTTCCAGATACAAGACATTAAGTACACCCAGCGTGAATTGCAAAAGATAGATTTTCATCCACATGACAATCTACTGATTCAGGTGTTTTCTTCTTTCGAGAAAGATTCGGTGTTGGCTGCCTGCCAAGTAATCCAGTCGACTTTCCCCAACGCCAAATTGATTGGTTGTAGTGCTAATCACTACATCAGCCAAGGTGTAATCCTGCATAAAGGTCTCTATGTTATTGTTACTCGCTTTGAAGCGACGTCTTACACTTGTGGGGTTGTCGAATATAGCGAGCAGCCTCGACGGGATAGCCAAGCGATGTGGCAGCAGCTTGAATGTAATGCTGATACTCAAAGCATTATCTGTTTCGCCGATCGCTTGCAGATAAATAACCAAGATCTATTTTCAGCGTTTGAGCAGTCGATATATTCATTACCTGTTTGTGGCGGTGCATCGACCATTACAGAGCATGGACGATGGGTGATGCTCGATGGTATTTGCTATGAAAATGCCTATGTCATGTTAGCACTGCACAGTGTTGAACTCTCAATTACTAAGGGGTATTACTGCGAATGGAACCCCATTGGTCGTACCTTCCGAGTGACTGATGCTCAAGATAATCGGCTAGCTGAATTGGACGGTATACCTGTCCGAGAAGTCTATAATCGTTACCTCGCTGACGGTCTCGAAATCCCTTTTGAGCAACTGTATAACTTCCCCTTGATGGTCGGTGAACCCAAAGACCAGAACACTCACTTACCGCTCAAGGTGACAGAGGGCGGAGAGATCGAATTCAGTGGGTCGTTTCAGGTTGGTGATGAGGTGCGGTTTTGTTATGACCATCCTTCATTGACCCTAGAGCAAATCCGATTGGGCGTTCAACAGATTGCTTCCCATAAGCCAGAACAGTTTTTTATCTACAACTGTACCTCTCGCATTGATTTCATTGATGGCAACCAAGAGGTTGAGGTTTTCCAAGCATTAGCGGACACCTATGGCGTTTACTGCATGGGAGAGCTCTATCAAGATAATGGCCAGCAACGAATTTTGCATCATAGCCTCACTTATCTTGCGCTTAGGGAAGGTGAGGGCAAGGCGGTATTGCCATTAGAGACACAACCCGCGACCAATATTTCCCCTCTGTTTTCATTGATACGAAATGCTCTGCTTGATGTCGATGACATGAACAACAGCATGGCGAGTAAGATTCAACAGCAAGCGACCGCATTGACCGCGAGCTACCGAATTGATCGCCGTACAGGCTTACCTAACCGAAGCGTATTGCGTGAAAAGCTGTCAAAAATGAGTACCGATAGTCATTTGTTGGCTTTGAAAGTCACGACATTTGGCCAAATCAATGAGAAGTATGGCTATCGAGTCGGTGACAAGCTTCTGCATGATTTAAGCGAGTATTTTCAAAAGGCGCTGTGGCAGTTCTTTGATGAGGGGTGTCAGCTCTATAGCATTGGTATCGGTGAGTGGGCGGTGGTGTTTGATAGCTGGGTGGGGCAAGAACATATTCATCAGCGTTTTTCTGAATTTGCAGACCAAACGGAACATGTGAATTTTGAACCAACGGGGTTGCCTGATATTGATTACCTGTCGGTATCCATCTGTGCGGGTATAGCCAGCCGTCGAGATTTTCCTACGACCTCGATTGATGATTTGTTGTTGAAGGCGATTGATGCTAGGCGCAGCGCCGTGAGTCAGAACAAGCATCTAGTGAGCGCCAAGACGCTCATTCAATTGGAGAAGCATCGCCAAGAGCAGCTTGGCTGGCTGTCGTGTGTCAGTCGCGCGGTGCTTAATCAGAATATTGTGGCGTGTTCCCAACCTATTGTCTCGGCACACAGCCATCAGGTAGAAAGCTATGAGTGCTTGGTCCGAATTGAAGAGGACGGTCAGTTGATTGCACCGGGTAAGTTCTTGCCAATCATAGAAGGAACGCATCTCTATACGCGCCTGAGTCGCCAGATGATAACGCGTACCTTTGATTTTATGAGTCAGCGAACCGATTCGTTCTCAATTAACTTGGCGCCACAAGATTTTAGCAATGAGAAAACCATTCTTCACCTTGAGCAAGCCATCAAGAAAATCAGTCACCCACAGCGTATTGGCTTAGAGGTGTTAGAAACGGAACAAATTCAGGATTACGGTCGCTTGATCGAGGTGTGTAATCACTTCCGCGACCTTGGTGTGAATATTATTG
>NZ_JBFRSN010000380.1:0-2428 GCF_041473595.1 Vibrio sp. 10N.222.46.A1 | reverse complement strand
AACTTGGGATGCATTATCCGATGACGATGAACTCGTCTTCTTTGATGGTATAACCCAAACCCCTCAAGTCGCGTTAGATATCCGCCTTAATTTTGATGAAAGGCGAAATCTAGTATTGAGTTTTGACTATGCGGTTGACGCACTAGATAAACGAGTGGTTGTCTCCATACTTGAATCGATAGAGCGTCACATTGAGACCGTATGTGAGACCCATGATTTTGACATCCCTTCACATAAGGTACTCAACCTTGAACACTATAAATTGAACTGTGATGTAAAAGAGTTTGAATGCTCCAAGTTCTTATCCAAGATAGCGCGTAATCTTGCGGAAAATGCGAGTGATGATATCGCGGTCATTTGTGGTGAACGGCATATCAGCTACAAGGCATTTGGGGAGGACGTCCATAAGGTGATGCAGCATATTGCTCACCTTGGCTTGAAGCAAGGTGATGTGTTGGCCATCTGTTTGCCAAAGAGCCCTGAGCATTTAGTGATGACGATTGCCTGTTCATTATCAGGGATTATATGGGTGCCTATCGATGCTTCATCACCAGAAGAGCGTTTGGATTACCTACTGAGTAATTGCAATGCCAATTTAGTGGTAACTAACCAAACGTCACAGCGTAAAAACTCAGTGCTCTATCAAGCACTATTGCAACCTGTTGAGCAGGCTTATCCATCACTCTCCAATACGGACTTAGAGGTGCTTAGTCAAAGTGAGCATGGTGCTTATTATCTGTATACATCGGGAACAACAGGTAAACCTAAATGCGTTGTAGTGAACAGCAGAGCAACTTCCAATGTCATCGGGGAAACGTGTAAAGCTTGGCAAATAACGTCTGAAGATGTGTTGATGTGCGTAACGCCGTTCCATCATGATCTCTCTGTGTTTGATATTTATGCTTCGTTTACTTGCGGGGCAACCATTGTATTACCAGAGGCTGGTGAAGAAAAAGACGCGATTCGTTGGAATCAATTGGTTGAGAAGCACCGTATTACTATTTGGCAGTCAGTTCCGGCATTGATGGAAATGTTGTTGTCTTGTATGCAGGGTGAAAAACTCAAATCTCTACGCTTAGTTTGCCAAGGGGGGGATTACGTTAAACCTAAAACGATTGATGAACTTAGAGCGCTGGAGCAAGATATTCGCCTTGTCTCAATTGGTGGTCCTACCGAAACCACGATATGGAGTATCTGGCACTTTGTCACCGACGAAGACAAATCGGTTATTCCTTATGGCAGGCCTTTCCCTGCAAATCAGTACTTTATTATGGATGGATTGGGTAAACATGTTCCACAAGGAGTAGCAGGTCGGATCATGACAGTAGGAGTAAACCTTGCGTCAGGGTATTTATCTGATGGAGAGCTTACACAAACTGATTTTGTGACGATAATTGATGATCTAGGTAGTGAGGTCAGAGCGTTTAGAACCGGTGATCTAGGCTATTATCGTGAAGATGGCACCATTATTTTTGCTGGTCGGGTTAATGGCTATGTGAAGGTTAGGGGCGTCCGTGTGTCGTTACCCGATATTGAGAAAGAGTTAAATCGCTGCCCACTGATTGAGCAAGTTTTGATTGTCGACTATACCGAACGTAATGGAGACGTAGCGTTAGGTGCGATCTATAAAGTGGCGGATGGCCAAGTCGCTAATGCTGCTGCTATTCGTGACTTTGCACAGCAATGCTTACCAAACTCCCATGTACCTTCTCAGTTACTTGAATTGGATAAACTGCCTCTCTCTCGAAATGGAAAGTTTGACCGGATTCAAGCGCGAGAAGAGTTGGTTCGTTCAATGACTCAGACGGTGAGCTCTCCACAACTCGCTTCAGCTTCTGTTACTCAGAACAATGAGAAACAGAACAACGCTAAAACGACGTTAACGACATCAGAATTTGGGTCGATTATCGAAGCTTATGAGCAAGTGACGGGAAAACATTTAGAAGGTTTTAGCGAGGAGAGTGCGTTTCTGTCGTTGGGTTTAAAGCCATCTCACCTAAAAGGTGTAGCAGAGAAACTGAGTAAAACGTTTGAGCGTAAGGTGTTTACACGCAAGTTGATTAAATGTCGGAACGCAAAAGAGGTTGCCGACGAGATTTTATAATCACTTTAATAAACCTTCCAGAGAAAGCCGAGCGAATAAAGTTCGGCTATTTTATTTAATTGGGGGGTGTGTTGTCGTGTTAGCCCGCTAAGTTAATTTTTGTTGGTCACGAAATACAAAGGTTACTACATGTCGATTTAACGGTGCGATGTACGTTAGTTGGGTTATTTATTTATCAATTGCTTAAAACGAAATTATGCTAATGTATCCGCTAGCGAAAACCGGATTTATCTTGATTGTTCTATATGAATATAGTTAGCATATGCTTAATAGCTTAATAGCTTAATAGCTTAATAGCTTAATAGCTTAATAGCTTAATAGCTT
>NZ_JBFRSN010000379.1:0-1577 GCF_041473595.1 Vibrio sp. 10N.222.46.A1 | reverse complement strand
TACTGTGATTGGTATAAGTCACCTAATAATTTGCGCATACTATCTATGTAAACCTTGGTTAGCTTCAACCTTTACCATCTTGTAATGTGGTCACTCTCTATTTAATACGTAGAGTTCTTGTGGTCAGTACTATACATAACTCCATTTGACTTCATTAATAGAAAAGAGTTACATACCGCCATAATTTTTAGTTATTCATCAATTCATGTTGATTAAGCCTATTTCGCTTTATCACATACTGACAAGGTACATCCCATGCGTTCATTTGTATTACGCGCTCGCGCAGCCCCTACAGAGAGCAAACTTATCTTAGAAGGTGTTGGGCAAGACGCTCATACTGAGATTCTGGCTCATACTCTGATGAACACGATCTTCGTTGCTCAATCACACCGTGAGAATGTCACCGTGCACCTTGTATTAGAAAGTACTAAAGACTTTTCACGTACGATCACTTTCGATTCAAATGAGATCACTAACATTGGTGGCTTTCATGAATCGGCATTGTTATCAGCGGTAGTAAGAGCGGTTGATGCTTCTCAAGGCATGATAAAAGAACAGACACGTCAGGTTGAACCGGGCATCACTGTTCGTACTATGAGTTTTGAAAAGTTGGTTAAAGAACTGGCTGAAGACCACCAGCTGTACATGATGGATAAGAAAGGCGACTTTATCCGTGACGCAGAGATTGCGGAAAACCCATGTTTCCTTCTAACTGACCATATCCCTATGCCGAAGAAAAGCTACAACAGCTTGAAGCGTTTAGGGACAGAGAAAATCAGCTTAGGTCCAAACATGTTGTTTGCTTCTCAGTGTGTTGTATTGATCAACAATGAACTGGATGTACGTGGTTTTTGATATCCACAGCTCTCTCTACGATAGTTCTCTCTAAAGCAGAGGTCACTCTAAAACAACAGTTCGCTATAAAAATAGCTAGCCCTAAAACCATAAATGGAGCGATATACGCTCCATTTATGGTCAAGTTAGCGTGCTAATTAAAAACGCACTTCGACGGTCATCCCTTCAATCCAATATTCTCTAGGCAAATCAGCCGTAAAGTTCAATGCTACTTTGAGATATGCTGGCTGCCCTTCAAAAGGGCTTGCTAATTGAGTCGGCAACTTACTGACGATTTCTACCGAATCTGCAATCTCAGCCTCAAAAGTACTACCATTAGGAAACCTTACCTTGGTATGAGCTCCTATTATCGCATTCTCTAAATATTTAGGGTCTAAATACGCGACCACTTGCGGGATGGTATTCTTCGCTATCGTTACAAGCTCGTCACCTTCGAACACTCTCTGTCCTTCAACGACATGGATATCGACAACGCGACCTTCATAGGGAGACTTAATCGCCAATCCTTGTTCAACAACACGTTTAAGTGCTAGATCTTTCATTAAAGCACGTCGAGCCTGACTAACCGGACCCGCTAATTCTCTTTCTTGTTCAGCTAATTTCGCATTTTGATAATCAAGTTTTTGTCCATTAAGCTGATTATTAAGTGAGTTACTCATTCCCACTATACTTGCATAGTCCACATCGGATACCTGACCTTTTTTCCTATATTCTTCATATCG
>NZ_JBFRSN010000378.1:0-3847 GCF_041473595.1 Vibrio sp. 10N.222.46.A1 | reverse complement strand
CAATAATTTGGTGTTAATCATGTCTCGCTGGCTGAGCATTTCATCCAGTTCCATCGAGCCCAGTACAGTACGGATATTGGTGAGAGTTAAATTACGAATCGCGTGCTCAAGATCATTCACCTCATAAGCCGCTTTAGGCGCGTCGATCACTTGAACGAAACACACCGCATCAATAACCACATTTGCATTATCTTTGGAGATGACTTCTTGTGCCGGGATGTCGAGAACACGTTCCATCATACTGATGCGTTGTCCGATTTTATCGATAAATGGAATGATCAGGTTCAGACCTGGTTGGAGGGTTTGTGTATAACGGCCGAAGCGTTCTACGGTCCAGTTATTGCCTTGCGGAACCGTTTTTACTCCGGCGAAAATAAACAATATTGCGACGGCAGTAAAGACGCCGATAGTAATCAATGTATCAATAGCCATACAAAATCCTTTGCAAGTTTAAGTTTTTGATAGTTCAGTATTGATACTGGCTCATATTTAAATTCTGAGCAAATTTATAAATGAGAAATGGGCCATAAAATATTGATTTTATGGCCCATTTTACATTCTATTATTCGATAAACTAATTGATTGAATTGTCAATTTTCGATGAGATATACGATGCTTATCTTTAGTACTTTTAGGGTTTAGTTAGTAGAGCAGAGAGTACAGCTGTCGGCGGTACTTACTGGCAACTGGGTTACCTT
Organism: Vibrio sp. 10N.222.46.A1; assembly: GCF_041473595.1. Classification (NCBI taxonomy): domain Bacteria; kingdom Pseudomonadati; phylum Pseudomonadota; class Gammaproteobacteria; order Vibrionales; family Vibrionaceae; genus Vibrio; species Vibrio sp. 10N.222.46.A1. The sequence continues at coordinate 3,149 of NZ_JBFRSN010000378.1, read as the reverse complement.
GTCCAAGCGCACTTAAGATATCCATGAACTCTTTTTTCATATCGCCATTGCAAACATTTAGATCTTTTGCAAGGAAAGACCACAACAGTTCCATCGCTTCTTCGTTGCGATTCACTTGGTGATATTGCAATGCTAATTCAGATGCTGTCTTAGCGTCATATGGGTCTTGCTGAAGAGCGGTTTCTAATGCTTGTATTTCAGGGCTGTCTGCTGCTTGCTTGTGAAGCTCAAGCTTTGCGACTAAGCCTTTATAGTAATTATCTTGGTACTCTAGAGGAATGGTGGCTAGCTGAGTTTCAGCTAGATCAAACTGTTGCGTTTCTAGTAAACATTCTGCGATTGCCAGTTTTACCTCGCCTTTGCTCGTCAGCTCTATTGGCAATTGTTGCATTGCTGCGAGCGCTTGTGCGTGCTCGCCTGCTTGCATTTGCTCGAGAGCCTGACGCAGTGCGAGCTCGTCTTGGCTAGGAAGGTGTTTTCCTAACATTTCAACAATCGCTTGTATGCTTTGTGGGCCACCCAAACCATCAACAGGCTGACCGTTAACAAACAGTGCAATAGTAGGGAGTGCTTGTACGCCAAATTGGCTAGCAATTGCCTGCTCTTGTTCACAATTCAACAGAGCTAAAGTAAAAGCGCCGTTGTATTGCTGAGTTAATGTTTGCAGTTCAGGGATCACCTGAGCACTTTCTTGGCTCATTGGTGCCCAAAAGTGGATGAGTACAGGCGTCTGCATTGAGGTTTCTAATACTTGACGAAAGTTCTGCTCATTAAGTTCAACAATATGCGGAGATTGCATTTACGTTCCTTGAGGTGTGTTTTGTGGGTACGTTGCAAATATGGGGGGAGATGCTGGTAACTTCAAGATCTAACTTGGTTATCTCAAATAAAAAGAGCCAAAATAGAAAAACGCTATGCTTCTATGTTGATAGAGTGGTTATCTCAACAGGGAAGGCATAGCGTTATCATTGAGGTGGTCAGTGAGGCATAGCGTAAGATACTCAAAACAGAATAAACAACGTAATCGCCAGAGTCACACCGACCCAATTAAGGCGGTTTAAAGTCATGAAATATCCAGATTAGGTTCATCAATTGGGAATAATTGATGAGATAGGACAATCATGACATCTTATTGTTACGGAAAAATTACATCGTTACATTAAAGTTTGCGACTGTTGATGCAAAGTTAGTAATTTATGCAGCTTTTCTCAAAATAGGGTCTAGCAAGCGACTTGGTAGCATTCTTTTCAATACCGCGAAGACTTTAGTTGGGGTCGTCACTCGGTATCTGAGTTTGGGTTTATCGGCGGTGAGTGCGTGATAAACCGGTTCAATACAACTTTCAGGCGGAAGAACAAAAGCGTTGTTCGATGATTCTTTTTCGAGTCGGTCTTTTTGTTGTTGATAAGCTTCTTGATGAGCGCTGCCAGCAATGGTGATCCATTTATTGAAAGCTTTCAGGGCATTATTTCTAAATTGGGTTTCTATTGGACCTGGCTGCAATAACGAGATATGAATACCACTACCATGCAGTTCTAAACGTAACGTATCTGTCCAGCCTTCTAGAGCGAACTTTGAAGCGTTGTAAGCGCCACGATATTTCATGGCCGCAAAGCCTAATACGGAACTGTTTTGTACGATTCGACCTTCGCCGCGTTCGCGCATGTGCGGAAGTATCTGACAAACAAGATGATGCCAGCCAAAGAAGTTGGTTTCGAATTGCTCTTTGAGACCTTGGGTTGGTAAGTCTTCTAGCGCGCCAGCTTGACCATAAGCGCCGTTATTGAATAAACCATATAATCCGTTAGGCGCTAGCTCAATAGCAAGTTGTGCAGCTTGTTCAATGCTTTCTTGGTTAGAAAGGTCGAGCTGTATGCAGGTCAGTCCCTCATCTTGCAGACGCTGTACATCTTGCGGATGACGACACGATGCAATGACGTGGAAACCACGCTTTTGTAGTGCATGCGCACATGTATAGCCAATACCCGTTGAGCAACCGGTGATCAGAATCGACTTGTTCACGCTTAATCCTTCATTAGAGTCTTTATCGCTCTAGGGTAAAGAATTAATCTTGATGTTGTAACAAGTTTTTTAAGGCTGGTTCTATTCTTGAGTAACTAAAGATAAATCCCATTTCAGTGAGTTTCTTTGGTTTGGAACGAATGCTGTCAAAGAGCAGACAAGAAGATTCACCCATCAGAAGCGACATTGCCCATTTCGGAGTGAATAAGAAATGAGGTCGGCGTAGTTGCTTGGCGAGTGTACTGCTGAACAGTTTGTTGGTGACAGGGTGCGGGGCACACATATTAAATTCCCCTTGAGCGTGAGGAGTTGACAATAAGTGGTTGATGGCTCTCACCATATCAAGCATGTGAATCCAAGGCATGTACTGTTCGCCTGAACCAAGTGGTCCGCCTACTCCGAGTTTGTAGGGCATTAGCATCTTCTTTAGAGCACCACCATTTTCACCTAACACAATCCCCGTTCTTAGTAGTATCACACGCGTCTCATCGGACTGGGCTCTCTTGGCGATCTCTTCCCAGTGCGCGCAGACTTTGTGAGGAAAACTTTCGTCTTCTACTCGTAGTGATTCATCAAATGGGTGTTGCTGTTGATCGCCATAGTAACCCACGGCTGAGCCGCTAATGAAAGCCTGCGGTGGGTTGCTACTGGCATGAATTAACTCGACCAGTTTTTCAGTAATGTGCCAACGACTGTTACAGATCCTCTCTTTTTGCTCCGTACTCCAACGCTTGTCAGCGATCGGTTCGCCAGCAAGATTGACCACGACATCGAAGTCATTGAGATCGCTGAGTTCATCAAGAGATTGAATGTAATGAAGGTTATTCTGGTTCAGGTGATTTAGGTTTTGCTTCGCTTTTTCGGGGCTCCGTGTCAACAATGTCACATCGTCAGTATTCCAACTTTTGACCAATTCAGAACCAATAAATCCCGTACCACCAGTTAACAATATCTTCATACCAATCTCCCTATTAAACATAATTATAGACATGGCTTGTTTTTGAACGCCAATCAATACGAAAAAATCACTATAACGATCAGTTGGTTTCAATTGTGTGATACCCAAATTACGCCGTATCAATTTACGAAAGAATGAAATTAAATTAATCAGGTTAGGATGTATACCG
>NZ_JBFRSN010000377.1:0-14932 GCF_041473595.1 Vibrio sp. 10N.222.46.A1 | reverse complement strand
GTTGATGTTACCGATATCCGTCGAGACCATAACGTCTTCAGGCATCGCTTTTTCTAGCTCACGCAGTACTTGGCGTGGGTGTAGGTATTCACCACCAGAGAACGGAGTCTCGTGTGAGTTTTCCTCAATCATATCTAAGCTGAACGAGTCACGTTCGTGTGTCCACTCATCAAGCTCTTTTTCCCAAAGTGCTTTTTCTGTAGCGACGGTATCTTGGCGAGCGCCTTTGTTGTCATCACACAACAGTGCACGACCTTCCAACCTTTCAGATAGAGCAACCGCTGCTGCTTTTGCATCACCACAGATACCAACCGAAATCTTCTTAACCAGACCAAGCATCTTGTTGTCTGCATCAATCTGAATGATTTTCGCGTTCTTCGGCCAGTAGTCCATGCCATGTTGAGGCAAGGTACCAAATGGACCAAGACGTGTACCCAAAGCGATAACCACATCCGCTTGAGCCATCAATTTCATTGCTGCTTTCGAACCTTGGTAGCCTAAAGGACCACACCATAATGGGTGACTCGCAGGGAAAGAGTCATTGTGTAGGTAGCTGTTCACTACAGGTGCACCTAGTCTTTCTGCTAATGCCGCACACTCTTGAACTGCATCAGCCATTACCACACCGCCACCGGAAATGATGACTGGGAATTTCGCTTCAGCTATCAAGTCTGCTGCTTCATTCAGAGATTTCTCACCACCAGGACCACGGTCTAAACGCGCTGGTTTAGGGATTTCAGTTTGAGTTTCACCGTAGAAGTAGTCACGAGGAATATTTAGCTGAGTTGGACCCATTTCGCTCATCGCACGGTCGAAGCATCGGCCTGTGTATTCCGCCATACGATCTGGGTGCGTTACGTGTCCTTGATACTTAGTGAACTCTTGGAACATTGGAAGCTGGTTACATTCTTGGAAACCACCTAAGCCCATTGTTTTAGTGCCTGTCTCTGGCGTCACAATTACGACCGGGCTATGTGCCCAGAACGCAGCTGCAATTGCTGTTACACAGTTACTGATACCCGGGCCATTTTGCCCGATGACTACACCGTGGCGACCCGATACACGGGAGTAACCATCTGCCATGTGGGCAGCGCCTTGCTCGTGTACTACTGGGACCAATCGAATGCCAGCAGGAGCAAAGATATCCATTGCGTCCATAAATGCCGACCCCATGATGCCGAACATATCGGTAACATCATTAGCAACCATAGTTTCAACGAACGCTTCTGATGGTGTCATTGTTACTGTGCCGGAAACAACCGTACGTTTTTCTTGCTCGCTCATTCTTCCATTCTCCTTGAGTTAACCAAAATTTCATTTTTCGGAATGAATTGTCTCTTTTTCGAATTCATTTTCACCTTAGTAGTAGAATTTTTGCGCGTCAACTTTTTATATTAAATTGGAACAATTCATTCTAATTAATAAAACTGGATCACATTATTGGTAGTTTTTCGTACAAAAAGTGCTGTTAACTTAACTGGAGCTGTTAATAATCGATGACATATCGCGATAGCAGCGACAAGTGATGAGCTATATAGAGGGAAATATGATGAAAGAGGCGGAATTGGTACCAACGCAGCCGGTAAGCGTGAGAGAACGCTTTGGCATCGACAGTAACCTAACGGTGATGGCATTTGAACATCCGGGTGAATATGTGCCGAGAGTCGATCCTAATTACTGTTTTGACCCCGAAGTGACGCTGGCTATATTGGCAGGGTTCACCTCCAATCGTCGCACATTGATACAAGGCACGCACGGAACGGGCAAGTCTTCTCACATAGAGCAAATTGCCGCGAGATTGAATTGGCCGTGTTTGAGGATCAACCTAGACGGACACCTGAGTCGATTGGATTTCATAGGTAAAGACAGCATCGTCATTAAAGACGGAATGCAGGTAACAGAGTTTAAAGAAGGCATTCTTCCTCAGAGCATTCAACAACCCATCGCACTGGTGTTAGATGAGTACGACGCTGGTCGCCCTGACGTGATGTTTGTGATTCAGCAGTTATTGGAGCAAGACGGGAAATACACCTCTTTAGAACAAAACCGAGTGATCACACCTAACCCTTCTTTTCGCCTGTTTGCTACCTGCAACACGCTTGGCTTGGGTAACTTTTCAGGTTTGTATTCGGGTACTCAAGTGCTTAACCACAGTCAATTAGATAGATGGAACATCATCGCTACGCTCAACTATTTAGACCCACAACATGAAACCAAGATCGTGTTATCCAAGCTTCCAAATCTGAATAATGAAAGTGGCCGACAACTGGTTGAGAAAATGATCGCCACCGCAGGATTAACGCGTAACGGGTTTCGGGCTGGCGACCTTTCAACGGTGATGTCTCCGCGAACGGTGCTCACTTGGGCTGAAAATATCCAAATATTCGACGATGTTGCGACGGCATTTAGGCTTTCATTCTTAAATCGCTGTGAAGACGAAGAAAAAGAACTGGTTAGCGAATACTATTTCCGTTGCTTTGGTGAAGATTTAGAAACGCCTACTCAAAACTATTCCCACTCGGAGTCGTAAACCATGGCCAATGTTTCTTCCCAGCAGAAAAAGATCCTCGATCTTGGCGTGTCTGTCGCCAGAGCAATCAGTGGCGAACTCAATCTGAACTATCGGGGAGAACGTCTCTATAAAGGCAATAAGCCCTGTTATTACCAGTCCGCACATACTAACGATCTCACCTTTGTGTCTCGCCACGAGCTAAAAAGCAGCAAGCTATCGATGCAAGGTAAGATCGATTCATCGGCACTGCGACTATTGCTTTCAGACGCTGACCTCCATTATTCATTGCGCCCTCAAAACGAAATAGAACGTCTGCTTTACGACTTCTGCGAACAGGTCCGAATTGAATCTCAAGTCCCGCCTTATCTAAAAGGCGTGACCACCAGTATCCAATTCAACTTTGCGTATTGGAGCGACCAATATCATCAAAATGGCTTTACCGAATCACGAATAGGCATGTTGCTGTTTACACTGATGCAAGTCATCCACACCCGCTTAACTGGCGTTCCGGTGTCTGAGCCTATCGCTGAGACCATTGAATCGACTCGCGCAGGCATCGTGCCTACTTTCGGGTACAACCTTAAGCGCTTAAAGCAACATAGAACCGACCAACAACAGTTTGCTCACTGCGCCAATGAGCTTGCTGCCCTTGCACAAGAGCTCATCAACCAAGAGCAAGAGAGCGATAGCTCGGCTACGCCAACGGTTGAAGAAGACATAAAAATCCTTGCGCAGCTTGCCCTTATCGTTGATGGAGACATTCAAGATCAAGACGTCGATACTGACATCACGGGCAGTAGCAAGGTATTCGAGTTGTCGGGTGCGAATTATCAGGTCTTTAATTCAGAATTTGATCAAATTGTCGCCGCAGATAAACTCGTCAGGCGCGCCCTATTACTCGAACTGAGGCAGAAACTCACCGATGACATCATGGCGAGACAAGTAAACACTCGCCGTTTAGCCGCTATGCTTACTAGCTTTGTTGCCACACCACAGAGGAACCGACGTCAGGACCATTTAGAAGAAGGCATTGTTAACGCCCCCACCATCACCAAGCTCATCACGTCGCCATTGGATCGCACTGTCTTTTATCAACCTGATATCGGTGTATCTCATCAATGTGCTATCACGTTTTTGATGGACTGCTCAGGCTCAATGCAAAAGCACAGTCACAAGCTAAGTCTGCTGATGGACACCATTCTCAAATCCGTAGGATTGGCTGATATCCCATTTGAGATCATTGGCTTCACTACCAACAACTGGAACGGTGGCAAGGTTTATCGGCAGTGGCTTAAACAAGGCCAACCAAAACACCCAGGCCGCTTGAACGAAGTTCGGCACATCGTGTTTAAGGGTTTTGATACGCATTGGAGACGATCTCGCCTTGGCATTGCGAGTCTTCGTAAAGCAGACGTCTTTAAAGAGGGGATTGATGGCGAAGCGGTGCAGTTCGCTAGCCAGCGGTTGCAACAGCACACTGCTCAAAGAAAGGTTTTGATCGTGTTCTCAGACGGCTGCCCAATGGATACCGCCACCAGCACTGCCAACGATCAGTTCTATTTGGATAACCACCTCAAACAAGTCATTGAACGTGAGTCGACCAAAAACGGAATTGAGATTCATGGCGTGGGGATGGGAGTGGATTTGAGCCCGTACTACCGCAACAACATTACCTTGGACGTACAAGAGAGCTGCTTGTTCGGGCTATGTAGGAACATCTTTGAGATGCTAAAGCGCTGACGTGTCAGTGAGGAGGGTGACGTCAAGCATTAAACGAGAATCAAGCCCTCCTCCTTCAAAGATAATTTTGATAAAGAAAACGTTCTAAGCCAAAAACAACGACCATGCAGAGACCGCCATCAAGTACCCACCAATCAACATCAACACAATAAACACTAACTTTCTGAGTTGATCATTAGACAACGGCGGTGGGAAACGTCGAGCAAACATCGTGACAAGCGCCACCAAGGGAACAGCAATAGCAGATAACCACAGTATGCTCTGTTCCATGTCGCCTGCAGCGTAGACATTGACAGTACGCGACATCGACGTACAAGCGAACACCATCAGCAGTGTGCTTCGCACCAGATCGAGCGTAAAAGGCTGCCGATAAAGATGATAAACAATCGGTGGACCTGCCATCCCAAACAACCCACCCGCTAAGCCAGAACTAAAACCAGACAACAAAAACGATACAGTTGCCGAACGATCCTTTCTGGTTTTAGGTTTGAACATAAAACTCAAACCTGCGAATAGCACCATGGCACCCAATAGTCCTCGGAGAATATGCGTGGCCGATTCGCTTAACTCGTCCAGCAAGTACACCCCCATCGAAACGCCGGGAATAATACCGATGACCAACACCACCAGAATCTTGAGTTCCCCAAGCAGTGGCTTACCCATCAATGCGACCAAGCAATTGAACAAGGTCACAATACTGACCACAGCGGCTATAACGGGTAAGGAAACCAGATTAAGGCTAACCGTTAAACCAATCACGATGATACCGAGGCCAAATCCGGTGACAGTTTGAAAATAGGTACCCACCGCGATGGTGGCAAGAATAGCGAGTAAAACAGGTAACTCCATCAGCAGTCCTAGTTAGGTTGTTTTTGGGGGTTGATTTGAATGTGAGTATCAGCTTCAGGAGCTAGATTTTAGTATCTAAAATCAAATGTCGATTCATCTCTTTTTTCAGAATCAGCCGCCACGTCAGTCTTTGAATTTGCTGTTTTTCCTTGCTGTGCTTGTACCGCGGTCACCGCGATCACATTAAAGATGTCTTGTGCGTTACACCCTCTTGATAAGTCATTCGCAGGTTGATTCAACCCTTGTAATAGTGGACCAATCGCAACTGCCCCACCTAACCTTTCCGCAAGCTTATAACCAATATTACCGGCTTCTAAATTGGGAAATATCAACACGTTCGATTGACCTTTCACCTCTGAATCTGGCAGCTTTTTCGCGGCAATCTCAGTCACAATCGCGGCATCGAGTTGAACATCCTGATCGACGGCGATTCCGGGACAACGTTGTTTCACTAACTGAGCCGCGTTACGAACCTTATCGACCGATTCATGCTTGGCACTACCGTTGGTCGAAAACGATAGCATTGCGACTTTAGGTTCTTCCATCAGTAGCGTTTGAGCACTGCTTGATGCGGCCACTGCAATCGATGCTAGCTCGGTTTCATTAGGGTTAATCACCAACCCACAGTCACTGAAAATCATGCCGCCTTTAAGATTATGGAAAGGCTCACACAACATCATCAGAAAAAAACTGGACACCAATTCACTGTCTGGCGCGGGGCCGATAATCTGAAGCGCAGCTCGTACCACATCAGACGTGGTATAAACCGCACCATTAACTGTGCCATCCACCAGCCCCTCTCTGACCATCAAATTGGCAAAAACGAGTGGGTCTAGAACCAGCTCTAGCGCATCATCGTAAGTCATACCTTTCGCTTTTCTTAATGTATACAACCGCTCAGCGAGGACTTCTTTGAGTGATGACGCTTGTGGGGAAACAATGTGAATGCCTACAAGATCAATGTGATGTAATTCTGCAGCAGCGATGATCGCTGGTTCATCCCCTACTAGGGTGATGTGAGCGAGCTGTTTGTCTATCGCCATTCTTGCGGCTGCTAGTACTCGCGGGTCCTCAGCTTCACTCAAAACCACTCGCTTACGATCTAAGTGAGCCTTATCAATAATCCGTTCAATCGCCTTCATCTTAAATTCCATTTATTGAGATTAATTGTTCCATAATTTATATTTATATTATTGGAATAATAAAAAAGGTCAAATTTTATTCAGATAATTGAAGAATAATGATTTGGTATGTACACTCTTAGGCATAGACATATCGCAAGGATGGATCATTATATGCAAACAGAAACACCACCAGTTCAAGGGGATACACCGACTCTCCGACTTTTTGCACTATTAGAGGTGATAGCGCAAAAAGACGAGTTTATTTCTCTTCAAGGATTAGTCGAAGAAACTGGACTGCCAAAACCTACGCTGCACCGAATGCTTCAGCAGTTAGAAGCGGCAGGCATCATTCAAAGAGACGGCGATGAGAAGCACTACAGCTCAGGTATTCGACTCAGAAAGCTTGCCGAAAACCTATTGTTGAATAGCACCATGCACAGTGCCCGACGCACTATTCTTGAAAACCTGAGAGCAGAAGTTGGCGAAAGCTGTAACCTAACGGCGCTATCAAGTGGCGAGATCATCTATCTTGATCGTGCAGAAACTGAAGCACCCCTTCGTTTTCATCTACACCCAGGTTCTCGCGTCCCAGTACATTGCTCAGCAAGCGGAAAACTGTTTTTGGCGCACATGTCTAAGTCACAGCGCAGACGATTAATTGAAAATGTGCCACTGACTCAGTACACAGTGAACACTATTACAGACTATTCGATGTTAGAGAAAGACATCGAAGAAGCGAAAATCCAAGGCTTTGCGATTGATGACGAAGAGTTTTTGCCGGGCTTAGTCTGTATCGCGGTACTGATCCCGTCATCTACGGGTCAATCAAACCTCGGCCTAGCGATACAAGCGCCTGTAATTCGAGTCAAACCTGATGAAGCGATCAAGTACCTACCCGCTCTTCAAAAAGCAGCAAAAGCGCTCGCTAAGATAGAGTCTGATAATTGGAGTCAACAATAGGTCATTTTCTTAGACCGCTTCGAGTGGCTATCGCTTCGAAAGCAACAACTTAAGCACGGACGAACTAACGAGCTAACGAGCTAACGAGCTAACGAGCTAACGAGCTAACGACCACTATCTTCGACCAATCAACGGTTGGTCGAAGTCATTTGAACACTCGCCAACCCGCATATAAGCAACACGTCTAAAGTAATCACAACAAAGGAATCACGATGCTAAACATTAAGAACCAGCACTTACTCTCTTTTATGGTGACAGAAGCGAACAACGCAGTTGCAGTCACAAACCCAGCAACGGGTGAGCTTATTGGGCATGCGCCAATTTCATCCGAGGCGGAGTTAGAGAGCGCTATCGAACGTGCTCATGTTGCGCAGAAAGAGTGGGCAAAAATTCCTGCTAAATCCCGTGCTGCATTGCTAAGTGGTTGGCATCAACTGCTCCTTGAAAACAAAGAAGATCTTGCTCGCCTAATGACCATTGAACAAGGTAAGCCGCTAGCAGAAGCAACAGGCGAAGTGGTTTATGGTGCAAGCTTTATTGAATGGTTCGCCGAAGAAGCGAAGCGCACTTATGGTGATTCAATTCCTAGCACCGTCGCAGACAAACGCTTGGTAACCATCAAACAACCTATCGGAGTCGCATGTGCCATTACGCCATGGAACTTTCCAATTGCGATGATCACTCGTAAGGCAGCTCCTGCCCTTGCTGCTGGCTGTAGTTTTATTGTGAAGCCCTCAGACGAGACGCCCCTTTCTGCATTTGCTGTAGTTGAACTGGCTTACCAAGCAGGTATCCCGAAAGATCTATTACAAGTGGTGCTTGGCGACAGCCCTGAGCAAGTTGGCACCCTATTCACTTCTCATCCACTGATCAAAAAAATCTCTTTCACAGGCTCGACTCGAGTGGGCAGTATCTTGATGGCTCAAGCGGCAAAAGGCATCAAGCGCACCTCAATGGAGCTCGGTGGCAACGCACCTTTTATTGTGTTTGACGATGCAGACATCGACGCGGCCGTTCAAGGCGCAATGGCGTCGAAATTCCGTAATGCGGGACAAACATGTGTCTGTGCAAACCGTTTCTATGTTCACAGTAAAGTATACGATGAGTTCGTGGCTAAATTCGATCAAGCGGTTCAGCAGCTTAAGATTGGTAACGGCTTAGATGAAAGTGTCACCATTGGTCCTGTTGTCAGTCAGAATGCGAAGAACAACATCCAAGCATTAATAGACAGAGCGGTAGAACAAGGCGCGACACCTGTGACGCCAACTCAAGAGCTTGATGGGCTTTTCCTTCAGCCTGTCATTCTTAAAAATGTGAAACACAGCATGGACATTGTTCAGCAAGAGATCTTTGGTCCTGTCGCCCCTGTGATGCAATTCGAGACAGACGAAGAGCTTATTGAGATGGCAAACGACACCATTTATGGATTAGCGTCGTACTTCTACAGTCAGAACATTCATCGAGTATGGAACATTGCAGAGGCACTTGAGTACGGTATGGTCGGTATTAATGATGGCCTCATCTCAACCGAGGTCGCGCCGTTCGGCGGTGTTAAGCAATCAGGTATTGGCCGTGAAGGCGCAAAAGAAGGCATCGATGAATACATGGACATAAAGTATCTTTGCTTTGGCGGAAAATAAGGTTGGTAGCAACTAGGTTTCGGCAGTGATTAGGGCTCAGAAATAATTAAGTCTTAGTGATCACTAACCTACCCCACTCCCCACCTTTCTCACCACAAAAATGAATCAAAAAAAGCCGCGCTATAAAAGCGCGGCACCTTGGGCTCGGTTAAAGGGGGTTTCTTTTTTTTTAGTATTTTACATTCTCTGTTTTTGTTATTGGGTTGCTTCTCTATCCCTGCGCTTTCAGTTTTAGACGCATAGCATGCAGCACTGGCTCGGTGTAACCACTAGGTTGAGCGCAGCCTTCGAATACCAACTGACACGCTGCTGAAAATGCGATGCTGTTTTCAAAGTCAGGTGCCATATTACGGTAGCTCGGGTCGCTAGCGTTTTGCTCGTCAACCACTGCCGCCATACGTTTCATGGTTTTCATTACTTGTGCTTCATCGCAAATGCCGTGGCGTAACCAGTTGGCAATATGTTGACTCGAAATACGCAATGTCGCTCGGTCTTCCATTAACCCTACATCGTTAATATCTGGCACTTTCGAACACCCGACGCCTTGGTCAATCCAACGCACTACGTAACCAAGAATACCTTGTGTGTTGTTATCCAATTCATTTTGGATATCTTTAGCAGTCAGCTTTTGGTTGCCTAGTAGCGGGATAGTAAGAATATCATCAACATTGGCTCTCACTCGCTCTCGAAGCTCTTTCTGACGGCTTGGTACACTTACCTTGTGATAGTGCAGCGCGTGCAAAGTCGCGGCGGTTGGCGAAGGAACCCAAGCAGTATTAGCGCCCGCTTGTGGGTGTCCGATTTTCGCATCCATCATCTTCGCCATGTTGTCCGGCTCTGGCCACATACCTTTACCGATTTGGGCCTTACCTTGCAGGCCACAAGCTAAGCCAAGATCAACGTTCTGGTCTTCGTATGCGCCAATCCAAGTCATGGTTTTCAGCTGTGTTTTAGGAGCAAATGGGCCCGCTTCCATACTGGTGTGAATTTCATCACCCGTTCGGTCTAAGAAACCTGTGTTGATGAACACAACACGATCTTTAGCCGCGCGGATACATTCTTTAAGATTGACTGAAGTACGACGCTCTTCGTCCATGATGCCGACTTTGATCGTGAATCGGTCTAAGCCTAATGCATCTTCAATGCGACCAAACAGTTCATTGGTAAAGGCGACTTCTTCAGGGCCATGCATCTTAGGTTTAACAATATTGATGCTGTTCGCGGTCGAGTTTTGGTACGCGCTGTTGCCTTTTAAATCATGCATCGCGATTAGTGAAGTGATCATGCCATCCATAATACCTTCAGGTACTTCATTACCGTCAGCATCAATAATGGCAGGGTTGGTCATTAGATGGCCCACATTGCGGATAAACAACATGCTGCGGCCTTTCAGCGAGATCTCGCCTCCCGTCACGCTGGTGTATTGACGATCTGGGTTGAGGTTACGAACGATGGTCTTGCCATTTTTCTCTAGTGACTCTTGTAAGTCACCTTTCATCAAGCCTAACCAGTTACGGTAAGCCAGTGCTTTGTCTTCACCATCAACCGCTGCTACCGAATCTTCGCAATCCATAATGGTAGTGAGAGCCGATTCCACCAGCACATCTTTAATACCAGCCACATCAACGCTGCCAATTGGCGCGCTCGGGTCGATTTGAATTTCAATATGTAGATTGTTGTGCTTAAGCAGAATACTTGAAGGCGCACTTGCATCACCTTGGTAACCAATGAACTGGTTGCGATCGATTAGAGTGACTTCTTCGCCATTGTCTAAGGTCGCTGTCAGTGTATTGCCAATACTGACATTGCTGATGCTGTATTTGGTGACGTCTTTATGAGATACACCGTTTAACGGTGCAGCGTCATCAAGGAAACCTCGAGCGTAGCTCACGACTTTAGCGCCACGTGCAGGGTTAAAGCTGCCACCTTTTTCTGCACCATCACTTTCACTGATGACATCGGTTCCGTAGAGCGCATCGTATAAACTTCCCCAACGCGCATTAGCCGCGTTAAGTGCAAAACGTGCATTCATAATAGGTACAACAAGCTGCGGACCCGCTTGTGTTGCAATTTCAGGCTCAACGCTGGTAGTCGTTACTTGAAAGTCATCACCCTCAGGAACTAAGTAGCCAATCTGCTGTAAGAACTGTTTGTACTCGGCCGCATCTAGCGTTTGTCCGGCACGCTCTTGGTGCCAAACGTCAATTTGATGTTGAAGATCTTCACGCTTGATAAGCAGTGCGCGGTTCTTGGGAGCCAAGTCTTCAAGGATAGTTGCAAATGATTGCCAAAAGTCTTCAGCGACAATGCCTGTTCCAGGAATGACCTGCTCATTAATTAATTGGTAGAGGGTGCTATCAATGTTCAAGCTTCCCTGTTGAATACGACTGCTCATAAAATCTCTCTCAAACTAACTGATGACTACTCATTAAATCTACGTAACTGGCTTAAATTCACGTTACTAGCTCAAATTTACTTTACTAACTTAAACTTACGCAACGGACATAAATTTAGCTAATTTATGCCAGTTATACTGGATATTCATATAAAAAATACCCTACAAACTGTGTTATTCCGTCACACCACTCTCTATTTCATTGGCGACACTTTTAATCAATCGGCGCATCCACTGATGGTCTGGATTAGTTTGTAACAATGGACTCCACGCCATCTTCACCTCAAAGGGTTCAATCGCAAATGGCGCAGGTTTGATTAACAACCGAGGGTTGTTGCGCTGCAATTGTGCTGCTTTGGTTGGAATGGTCAGGATCAGGTTCTTCTGTTGAGCGAAGAGAATCGCCGACAGGTAGTGTCGTGTGAACACCGTGATATTACGCGTTTTGCCAATGCGCATTAATGCTTCATCTATCCAACCAAGCTTTTGCGCTTCGCTTGGGTTAATCCCAACGCCGGTGCCCATACCCGTCTTACTTACCCAGATATGTTGCGCCTTTAGATAAGACAAAATATCGAAGTTGTCCGCTATCGGGTTATCACAACTAAATAGGCAAGAGAACCCGTCGTGCCAAAGGCTCATCTGATGGAACGACTGTGGAATATCGTCAAAACGGTTGATGATAATATCAACAGTGCCTTGCTCCACATCCTGATAACTCACGTCACTTGGCGTCATAATATCTAAGCGTATTTTCGGTGCTATCTCGCTCAACTTTTTTAATAGCGGCTGAATAATGGTCGACTCAGCATAGTCACTCGCCATGATACGAAACACACGTTCACTGTCTTCTGCATTAAATTCCGTGGTCGGCTGCAATGTCTTTTCTACATTCGCCAAGATGTTTCTAATCAATGGCTGCAGTTTATGTGCTCGCTCGGTCGGTATCATCCCTTCACTGGTTCTCACCAACAGCGGGTCTTCAAATAGATCACGTAATCGACGCAGGCCATTACTCATGGCTGGCTGAGTGATTCCTAACTGATTTGCTGCTCGTGTTACGTTTCTTTCACGTAGCAACATGTCTAAATACACAAGTAAATTAAGGTCTATACGAGCAATATTCATAAGAAAAATACCGAATATAATAACTATAAATTAACAAAATTATCACATGCATGGTTATTCTTTGTCCATGGTTAGATTTAATCCAAATCGAATGACCTCGCCAAATTGGCCAACATGTCCACGTGAAACTAAGGAATAGTTATGTCGCAAATTACACAAGATATCGAAAAGATTGAAGTTGCAAAAAGCGCTGCTGGTGCTCCATGGGATGCAATCAACCCTGAATCTGCAGCTCGTATGCGAGCTCAAAACAAATTCAAAACAGGTCTGGATATTGCGCAATACACGGCAGATATTATGCGTGCAGACATGGCGGCTTACGACGAAGACAGCTCTCAATACACTCAATCACTGGGTTGCTGGCATGGTTTCATCGGCCAACAAAAGCTGATTTCTATTAAGAAGCACTTTGATGGCAAGACAGACCGTCGTTACCTATACCTTTCAGGTTGGATGGTAGCAGCACTTCGCTCTGACTTCGGTCCACTTCCAGACCAATCTATGCATGAAAAAACGTCGGTTGCTGGCCTAGTAGAAGAGCTATACACCTTCCTACGCCAAGCGGATGCTCGTGAACTAGGTGGCTTGTTCCGTCAGCTAGACGCAGCACGTGAAGCGGGTGATGTGAATCTACAAGACCAAATCCAAGACAAAATCGACAACCACGTAACACACGTAGTACCAATCATTGCGGATATCGATGCAGGTTTCGGTAACGCAGAAGCGACTTACCTAATGGCTAAGCAAATGATTGAAGCGGGTGCATGTTGTCTACAAATCGAAAACCAAGTAGCCGATGAGAAGCAATGTGGTCACCAAGACGGCAAAGTAACGGTTCCTCATGCTGACTTCCACGCAAAACTTCGCGCACTTCGTTACGCTTTCCTTGAACTAGGCATCGACAACGGCATCATTGTTGCTCGTACCGATTCACAAGGTGCTGGCCTAACAAAAGAAATCGCGGTAGTGAAAGAACCTGGCGACCAAGGTGATATCTACAACTCATACCTAGATGTTGAAGAGATTGATGTTGCAGATATGGCTGAAGGTGATGTTTGCTTCAATCGTGACGGCAAGCTAGTTCGTCCTAAGCGTCTGCCTTCAGGCTTATACCAATTCCGCGAAGGTACGGGTGAAGACCGCTGTGTATTCGACTGTATTGAAGCAATCAACGCGGGTGCTGACCTTCTTTGGATTGAGACTGAGAAACCACACATCGGTCAAATCAAAGAGATGATGGACGGCGTACGTGAAGTTCACCCTAATGCGAAACTGGTTTACAACAACTCTCCATCATTCAACTGGACATTAAACTTCCGCCAACAAGCATACGATGCAATGGCAGCAGAAGGTAAAGATGTATCAGCTTACGACCGTGCAAGCCTAATGAGTGCGGAATACGATGAAACTGAACTGTCTGCAAGCGCTGACGAGAAGATTCGTACATTCCAAGCGGACGCATCTCGCGAAGCGGGTATCTTCCACCACTTGATTACTCTGCCGACTTACCACACAGCAGCACTGTCTACCGACAACCTTGCAAAAGAATACTTCGGTGACCAAGGCATGTTGGGCTACGTTGCTAATGTTCAACGTAAAGAGATTCGCCAAGGTATCGCATGTGTTAAACACCAAAACATGTCTGGTTCAGACATGGGTGATGACCACAAAGAATACTTTGCTGGTGAAAATGCACTAAAAGCAGCGGGTGAAGCGAATACGTCTAATCAATTTGATTAATCGCTAACGCTAAAGCCTCCCCCGCCCTTCTCTCTTACTTAGGTAAGATCCGGGGGAAGGCTTTGAGATAAAGCTACTACTGCCAGCTTTATCTCAAAGCCTCAGATTTGTGTTCCACACCACGGTTAACCGAACAACTTCTGTTTAAGCTAACTGTATACATATTTGTTCAGATTCCTATTTGTTGAGATTCTTATTTTTTGAGAGTGCCTATGACTTCAATACCGACACACCTACAAGATGCAAAAACACTGTTATCAGAAAATGGTTTCGCAACGGGTGATACTTGGTATCACGGCACATCTTCAGCTTTACTCGCGTCTATTCAAGGTCAAGGGCTAAAGCGCTCTGGAGACAAAGCGCTCAATGAAGCCGCTTCAAAAACCATGGCAACGATTGGCAATAATTACACAGAATCCGTTGAGCCCGTCTTCTTAACACAGAGTAAAGAACTGGCCTACTACTGGGCTCAGCAAACCGTTCGTGAGCGAGGTGTTCGCTTCGAAGGTGAAGAACAGCCTATCGTGTTAGCGGTAAACCTATCGGAAAAGCAACGTGCCAAAGTAAGGCCGGACGTGGGCGCAATGAGCCTATTGATGATGAGTGTGGGTGAGCAATTCATGTCTCACCTCACTGAAATTTATCAAACCAACAACATTGCAGGCCCCGACATCGAGCTTCGCACTGCGGATCGTATGGACTATCTGAATAAACTTGGGATGGCCTACATTGATGAAGACATCAGCCGAGCTTGTGTTCAAGAGTTATCGGAACCCGCATTGGCAAACTAATAACGTTTAAAAACGCCTCTAAGTAGAATAAAAATGGCTCCTAATTAGGAGCC
>NZ_JBFRSN010000376.1:0-3617 GCF_041473595.1 Vibrio sp. 10N.222.46.A1 | reverse complement strand
GAACAATAAACTACTGCTTGCTGTTTGATTTGTAATTAACTTTCGATAAATACAATGTTAATTATTAGATTATAATTAACACTTATAACTATATAAATTAAATTGATTGGGATTTTGTGAGGTTTTTAAATAACATTTAACAGTGATTATTCTAACCTGAGTTTTATTCGTGACTTTTATTAATATCTCATTAAAGACGTTGATGTTATATCTCTTACTTGGTTTTTTCTACATTAATGCAAGTCAAGTAGAATATAGATACAATCTACGTGGAGAATTAATCAATGAAAAAGCCGATAATGAATTTAACTATTATGCTGTTGATGCTCTTGGTAATCGTCTTAGTATAAGCAAAGTTGAGGTTTCTTCAAACCTTAATTCTATCACATTGACTGCTCCGGATAATTATTCGATAAAAAACTTGTCACATTCCATTACTTTTACTTGGTTACCAATTAAAGGCGCTTCCTATTACGATTTTTGGTTTGGTGATGAACCAGGAAAATTACGTCAATTTAAAACTGGTATCACAGCTACTTCACTAAAGTTGGATTTTTCTCATATTTCAGATAGCCATTCTAGATATTGGAACGTTGTCGCGCATGATGGAAAAGGCGCTAACTCCAAAAGTCCAATTTATACTTTTTCTGCACTAGATAGTGATCGAGACCAATTGCCCGATCACATCGAAGACAAGCTATGCATGTCTTCGCAAACCCCCGATTCTGATAATGATGGCCTTTTAGATAGTCAAGAAATGCGTTTTGGTGAATCAATAATTATGACCTCACTTCCTTGCTTACAAGATAGTGATTTTGATGGAATCGAAGACGCGTATGAAGTTGAAGCTGGCAGTGATCCTATGGTGGTTGATAGCTATCGAGGAGATAACTGGTCGCATTATGTTGATTGGATTGCGAAGAAACATGAGCAACAGCAACTGGAAGTTATATCCGAACGCAGATTGTTAGATGTAAGAAATACCAATGGTTATGCAATTTCTGGGTTTGCTCCAGGTAGTGAAGCGATGAGTATGACTTACTGGGTTAAACACGCTGAAAGTCAGGAACAACAGACAATGGGTAGTGACGATGATAGTGGTCGTCGGTTCTATTCCGGTATTGATCAAGAAAATAGTGTCACGTTCGGTGTTGGAAATAAATCTGTCACGTTAAGTAAAGTGAAGATTGAGGATGAGGATTGGACGCATGTCGCCTTGGTCTATTCAAGCTCTGTGGCAGAAATATATATTGATGGTCAACTAAAGCACACGATGAGATCTTTGGCATTTAAAGAAGCTAGCCAATATGCCCTTTGGATTGGTGCTCGTCATCACAAGCGAGCTTGGCAACCAGAAAGTGTTGAGGGGGTGATCGATAATCTTAGTGTTTGGAATGTAGCGCTATCACAACAAGATGTCGCAAAAAGCATGTTTAGTCTCGAAAGAGTGACAAGTAATAACTTACTTGGCTTTTACGACTTTAATGAAAGCCGCGGCGAATGGGTTAAAAATAGAGTAACGAATAAGTTTGACCTGAAGCTAGTGGCTGGAGCGAAGTTGAAGCTTGAAGAAAACTATATCGACTCAGATAGTGACGGTATACCTGATATATTCGAGAGTGCTCTGTGTAGTGATAGTCATAACTCCGACAGTGATGCGGATGGTATTCCTGACGGTGAAGAGTTAGGTATTGGCTCATCGCTAGATGTAACTTCAAACCCATGCAATGCCGACACTGACAACGATGGTATCGCTGATGGTTTTGAATATCACCACTCAATGAACCCAGCGAAGAACGATGCGCTGAAAAGTCATTTAGGTTCAAAGAACAGTTATTGGCAGAAGTATGTTTCTTACGTTGAAAAGAGAGACAGTGAGGTTCAGGTTATTGAAGAAGATAGGCACTTCGATGTAACAGGCAGCAATACTTATGCTATTTCTGGATTGTCGAATAATAAAGAAGACTTTTCCTTAATGTACTGGTTTAAACCTAAGGATAAATCCGAACAATATTCTGGATTTAACGGTAAAGGGTGGCACCAAACAAAATTAGGAATCGGTTTCAATAACACCATAAAAGGAATTATTAATACTTCCTTTTATCCTAGGAGATTTCAGCAAAATATCACTATTGATAATTGGCATCATTTTGCTTTCGTTTGGGATTCTAACACTTATACCACCCAAGTTTATTTAGATGGGAATTTAGCTTACTCGAGTCGTGTGCCAACTTGGTTTAATAGAAAAGAGATACTCGCGATATGGATCGGAGCATTGAATGATTCGAGTCAGCCGAAATATTTCATGAATGGCATTCTTGATAACGTGCAGATTTGGACTCAAGCCCTGGAGCAACATCAGGTTCGTCGTTACATGACCGAAGCACCTCAAGTAAACACTCAAGGGCTTGTTGCATCCTATGATTTTTCTAAATCGCGTGGTGATTGGGTAATTAATCAAGTGAGTGGTCGCTTTGATCTCAAGTTGACCGATGTTACTCGCTTAAAACCAGAGGACAAAGAGCGAGACAGTGATGGCGATGGCCTTTCTGATGCTTTTGAATTAGGGAAATGCTTGGACGTATATAACAGTGATAGTGATGAGGATGGAATTTTAGATAAAAATGAACTGACACCCTTGGCACCTTTAAAATCCACAGACCCTTGTATTAGCGATACCGATAACGATGGTATTGATGACAAATTTGAGCAAGACAATGGTATGGATCCAACAAAACATGACCTTGATGTTGTATTAAATGATAAAGAGATTGCCAACTGGGAAACCTATGCCGAAGAGAGTGTGCATCGCCTATTAGAGCAAGGCAAAAAAGTGCAACACTTAGATGGTGAGTTGAACCTGTCGAACAGTTTAGGTTATGCAGTTTCTGATATTCAACGAGAGAAGAACGATGACGAAACTACATTGATGTATTGGTTTAAACCAAACAAGCAAGGCCTAGATCAATTTAGTGGCGTACAAACTGATACTTATAAAGGCAGTTACATAGGTATTAGTGGAAATGATAAGCCGCTAGTTCGTTCAAATTCTCAAAAACTTCAATCAGATATTACGATCAAATCAGATCAATGGCTCCACTTGGCGATTGTTATCTCTCAAAGTACCCAAAAGTTTTTTGTTAACGGGCAATTAGAGCAGATTATTGATAAACGAAATGAGAATTTTGGGTCCTCTTATACACTTTGGTTTGGTGCGGTTAACTATAAAGGCTTGGATGTGAAACATCAAAATGGTCAAGTTGATGATATTCAGTTCTGGAATAAGGCTCTTGACCAAAGGGAAATAATTAATTATATGCGTCAGCGCCCTGATAGTACTAACGAAAACCTTGTCGCTTGGTACGACTTCTCAAATCATCTTGGAGCTTGGGTTAAAAATAGGGCAACTGGGAAATATGATCTGAAATTGGTGAAGGGTGCACATATCATTGAATCAGAGCAAACTTACGACACTGACAAAGATGGGTTAAGCGACGAGTTTGAAGCGACTTATTGTACTGATTCTGAGGTGCTAGACAGTGATGGTGACGGACTTAGCGATGGTTACGAACTCAATCAAGGTTTTCTTATCAATGGCCAAAAGTTCACCACTAATC
>NZ_JBFRSN010000375.1:0-2346 GCF_041473595.1 Vibrio sp. 10N.222.46.A1 | reverse complement strand
AGTAACAACTGTGCTTCTTGTTTAGCTTTCGCTGGCTTCTCTCCACCTATCAACAACGGCATTGCTACGTTTTCTAACGCTGAGAAATCAGAAAGAAGATGATGGAATTGATACACAAAGCCAAGATGCTGGTTGCGAAGCTTGGCCTGCTTATTCGAACTCAAAGACGCTAAGTCTTGTCCGAGAAAGCTTACGCTGCCATCAGACGCATCATCCAGTGCCCCTAAAATATGCAATAACGTACTTTTACCGGAACCAGAGGTACCAATGATAGCGACTAGCTCACCCTTTTCGATTTCAAAGCTGACGCCCTTGAGAACCTCAGTATCTAACGAGCCTTCACGGTACGTTTTACGGATATCATTACATTGAAGGAAATTACTCATAACGAAGGGCCTCAGCAGGTTTTACAGACGATGCACGATAAGAAGGGAATACAGTGGCAATCAAGCTAAGTGCAATAGCCAGAACCACAACAACCGCAATTTGGATTGGATTAATCAATATTGGCAACTGTCCACCAAATGAAAACAGAGCAACACCCATCGCCTCTAAAATAGTATTGAGGTTCGAAGCTAAAATCACGCCCAGGATGCCACCAGATAATGCGCCGATCACACCACTGCTTGCACCTTGAACCATAAAGATCCCCATGACTTGACCATCACGCATACCTTGGGTTTTTAAGATGGCGACTTCGGACAGTTTCTCCATCACCACCATAATAAGCGCAGAAATAATGTTAAACGCAGCAACACCAATGATCAGCCCAAGCATCAAACCCATCATGTTTTTTTCCATTCGAACGGCTTGGAATAGCTCGCCACGTTGGTCTCGCCAATCGCTCCACACCCAACCTTCCGGTAGCGGTTGGTTTGATAGTTCTGCCACTTCAAATGGGTCATCAAAAAACAGTCGCCAGCCTGAAATGGTGTCTGATTTATAGCGCATCAAACGCCCAGCATCGTTGATATCTGTCACCATCAATTGAGCATCGATATCCGAACCCGTGTTAAAAATGCCAGCTACGGTAAAATTTCGTTGGCTAGGTATGCGCCCTAACGGTGTGTATTGGCTGGCACTGGTGACCATTAAGCGAACTTTGTCGCCCATAGACACTTTCAAGTTTCTTGCCAAGGTATGACCAAGGAAAAGCTGATACTGACCAGCTTTGAGTGAAGACAGTCTGCCAGCAATTAAATGATTCTGAAGAGGGTCATCTGAATTTGGCTCAATACCGATTAACAAGCCCGCAGATAACTGAGCAGGACTTTGGATCACCGCTTCACTGCGAACAATAGGTTCTACGTGGCCATTGAGCGACATTTGCTCCGCAAAGCTAGGTGCTTGAGCAGAAAGTGACGTTGTGCCTCCTTGCTCGTAAACGACGGCTTGAGGAAGGACACCAAGAATTCGGTCTTTTAACTGCGCTTCGAATCCATTCATTACCGACAAAACAGTAACCAGAGACAGCACACCAATGGTAATTCCGGCTGTCGACATATAAGAAACAAAACGGCTAAAGCGATCACCGGAACGGCCTTTCAAATAACGCAGGCCAACAAACAATGAAATAGGATGAAACATACTTTGAACCATCTAAAGGAGATGCGGGTTAATGTAACGGGTATTGCCGTTACTGTGTAGGGGTTAATTGAAAATATAGAGTGAATTAACTCAATTAGTTAGGCTTGAAAAACAGAACCTTGTCAAATAGCTAACTTTCAAACAACTATTTGAGACTTTCAATTAACTGACCTTGATTACTGCGGCCACATAGCGATAATCAATAGATCACTTCAAGGAACTAACGCATGACAGAACAAGAGTTTTTTACCGTTCACCACAGCCTTACCGCTAATATTGAGCCAATGGACAGTAACTTCGCTTTACCTTCTCAGATTCAGTTCGAATCGGAGATCCCTGCCCCTTTTGTAGTGGCAAGTGAATTTAGCCAATTGGATCTATTAGCTGACAGTGCTCGCAACGAACTGAAAAACAGCGACTTGAAGAATGTCATCAGTTTATTGGATGCACAGAACTCTAAATTAAACCTCTTGTTGAGCTTTATGTTATCGCAACAAGATGATGAACAATTTCGTACCCATACGTATTCATTTGGCGCGAGTCAGTTCTCGTGTTTTTCCAAAACAGATATCGAAGCGGGTCGCTTAGTTAAAGCAAAGCTCTTTATCGAGCACCCTGCCGCCGCTATCTATTGCTACGCGGAGGTCTTCGCTAGCGAACCTAAAGATTCAGGCTTCGAAATCAAATTCAAATATGCTCATCTTCGTGATACTGACCAAGACTTGTTGATCAAGGCTGCGCTCCATCAACAACAAAAGC
>NZ_JBFRSN010000374.1:0-4199 GCF_041473595.1 Vibrio sp. 10N.222.46.A1 | reverse complement strand
AATGGTGGCTACTGCGGGATTCGAACCTGCGACCCCATCATTATGAGTGATGTGCTCTAACCAACTGAGCTAAGTAGCCATTTCCAAATTGTTGCTCATTTCGAGACGTTGCCGCTTCGTTGTGAACGGGGCGCATTATGCGGAGTTGAGTGAAACCCGTCAACTTTTTTTTTGAATAAATCACGAATAAACATCTGTTCGGTTTCTTTTTAGTCAAAGAGGCGTATTTGTCAGCAAGAAATAGGTTCAAATGCCGATATATATAGGAAGTTAAGTTTTGGATAAGAAGCTCTTTAGAAAGAGCGAAAACGAAAAAGGCCAGTGAATTCACTGGCCTTTTATTAGATGTTTATCGGTAATTAAACGTTGAAACGGAAGTGAACAACATCACCGTCTTTAACGATGTATTCTTTGCCTTCAAGACGCCATTTACCTGCATCTTTTGCTCCGCTTTCACCGCCAAATTCGATGAAATGTTCGTAACCAACTACTTCTGCACGGATGAATCCTTTTTCGAAGTCGGTGTGGATCTTGCCTGCAGCTTGTGGCGCAGTCGCACCTACAGGGATCGTCCAAGCGCGAACTTCTTTAACACCTGCAGTGAAGTAAGTCTGAAGAGTAAGTAGTTCGTAACCAGAGCGGATCACTCGGTTAAGGCCTGGTTCTTCGATACCCATGTCTGCAAGGAACTCTTCACGATCTTCATCGTCAAGTTCAGAAAGCTCAGATTCGATTGCAGCACAAACAGCAACAACAACGTTGTTCTCTTTTTCTGCGTACTCACGAACTGCGTCTAGGTAAGGGTTGTTTTCAAAACCATCTTCAGCAACGTTTGCGATGTACATTGTTGGCTTAAGCGTTAGGAAGTTAAGGTAGTCGATCGCCGCTACTTCTTCTTTAGCAAGTTCAACAGTACGAGCCATACCACCTTCTGTCAGGATAGGTAGTAGCTTTTCAAGAACCGTAGTTTCGAATTTAGCGTCTTTATCGCCGCCTTTTGCTTTTTTAGCATTGCGGAATATTGCACGTTCACAGCTATCTAGATCGGCAAGAGCAAGCTCAAGGTTGATCACTTCGATATCTTCGATAGGTGATACTTTGCCTGAAACGTGAACGATGTTTTCGTTTTCAAAGCAGCGTACAACGTGACCGATAGCATCAGTTTCGCGGATGTTAGCTAGGAACTTGTTACCTAGACCTTCGCCTTTAGATGCGCCAGCAACTAGGCCTGCGATATCTACGAATTCCATTGTCGTTGGAAGGATCTTCTGTGGATTAACAATTTTTGCTAATGCATCTAAGCGTAGATCTGGAACCGGAACGATACCTGTGTTTGGTTCGATCGTACAAAATGGAAAGTTTGCTGCTTCGATGCCTGCTTTAGTCAGTGCGTTAAACAGAGTTGACTTACCAACGTTTGGTAGACCAACGATGCCACATTTAAAACCCATGATATAAACCTTATTCTGCTTTGAACGTATGTAAGCGATTTTGTGCTTTTGGTAGGCCATCTTTCAATAAGATGTCTAGGCTACGAACCGATTCGTCAACGACAGCCTCGATACACTCTTGCTCTTTCGCAGGAGCTTTGCCTAATACATAACCTGCAACTTTATCTTTGTGTCCTGGATGGCCAATGCCTAATCTAAGACGATAGAATTCTTTATTGTTACCCTGCTTGCTGATGATGTCTTTCAGACCATTATGTCCACCATGACCACCACCTTTTTTAAACTTACCAATACCTGGAGGGAGGTCTAACTCATCGTGAGCGACCATGATCTCTTCTGGTTTAATTTGGTAGAACTTTGCCAGTGCTGCAACTGCTTTGCCGGATAAGTTCATAAAAGTCGTTGGGATCAGCAAACGAAGATCTTCACCATGAACCATGATACGACCCGTTAGGCCAAAGAACTTTGGTTCGTTCTTCAGTGTCACGTTGTGTACACGTGCTAATTCTTCAACTACCCAAGCACCCGCATTGTGGCGAGTTTTGGCGTATTCTGGACCTGGATTAGCCAGTCCAACGAGAAGTTTTATTTGTTGGCTCAAGGTATGGATCTCTCTTGGGATTTCAAAAAGCGCCGTATGATATCACAGTTTATGAAAAAGGTGCGAGCTAGCTGATAGCAACTCAATGATTCAAAACTGTGGTCAAATTCACTTTGTGGTCGTTATACCAATCGTAGTAAATAACTGGTCACCCTAGCTGGTTAAAATGCTCGATAACTGCGTTATAATTTTTGATTGTAGAATAACTACTTATCAAAAAATTACGCCTTGTTCTCAAGCTTTTTTCCTGCGCTATTTCTGAACACTTACTTACTGTGATTGGTATTAGATATAAAAAAAGCACTTCATTGAATGAAGTGCTTAATATCTTTTTCAGATTGTTCTGCTAAAGCAAAGCTATAGAACTTTGATTAGTTGAACATCGCAGAGATAGACTCTTCGTTGCTGATACGACGAATCGCTTCAGCAAGCATGCGAGAAAGGCTTAGTTCAGTTACTTTACCTGTCGCGGCCATTTCTGGAGAAAGCTTGATTGAATCGGTAACAATAACTTGGTCTAGAACTGAATTGCGGATGTTTTCTGCAGCAGTACCAGAGAATACAGCGTGAGTTGCGTAAGCGAATACACGCTTAGCACCGCGCTCTTTAAGCGCTTCAGCTGCTTTACATAGTGTGCCACCCGTATCGATCATGTCATCAACGATAACACAGTCACGGCCTTCAACATCACCGATTAGGTTCATTACTTCAGAAACGTTAGCACGTGGACGACGCTTATCAACGATAGCGATGTCAACATCACCTAGCGCTTTAGCCGTTGCACGAGCACGTACAACACCACCAAGGTCTGGAGAAACCACAACTGGGTTTTCTAGGCCACGGTTAGCCATGTCTTCTAGAAGAACTGGAGTGCCGAAAATGTTATCAACAGGTACATCGAAGAAGCCTTGGATTTGCTCTGCGTGTAGGTCGATAGTCAAAACGCGGTCAACACCAACGTTAGAAAGGAAATCTGCAACAACTTTTGCAGTAATAGGCACACGAGCAGAACGTACACGACGATCTTGACGGGCATAACCGAAGTAAGGGATTACAGCAGTAATACGGCCAGCAGAAGCACGGCGCATTGCGTCAATCATTACCACCAATTCCATAAGGTTGTCATTGGTTGGTGCACAAGTTGATTGAATCAGGAATACATCGCTACCACGAACGTTTTCATTGATTTGTACAGCGACTTCGCCATCAGAAAAACGGTCTACAGTAGCATCTCCAAGAGAGATGTATAGACGATCAGCAATACGTTGGGCTAGTTCAGGTGTTGCGTTACCAGCAAATAGCTTCATATCAGGCACGGTGGAAACCTCGGGTTGCGTCCAGTTTTAAATAGATTGTGGGTGGGCTGATTGGTATTCAGCCAAAGTTTCTTTTAAAGGCGAAATGTTTCGTCCTCTCGCGACAAACGCGGAAACTGTGTCAGGCAGTTGCTCTAGCACTGATTCGGCTTCTTTTTTGCTGCTAAATTCAGCAAAAACGCATGAACCCGTACCAGTCAATCTCGACGGCGCGTATTGTAGCAGCCATGAAAGTTGCTTATCAACCTCTGGGTACAGCATTCGCACAATTTTTTCGCAATCGTTTACGTATTCTTGCTCTAGAAGCGTTGATAGTGCTCGCTTCGGCGTATTTCGAGTTAATTCTGAATGTGTGAATATGTCTACAGTTGCTATGCTCACTTGAGGTTTAACAACGAGATACCATTTTTCATCCGGATTGGCGGGTTGCAGTTGTTCTCCAACCCCTTCAGCAAAGGCGGCATGGCCTTTAACGAAGACAGGAACGTCTGCACCAAGCTTCAAACCGATCTCTGCTAGCTGATTATCAGAAAGGTTGAGTTGCCATAAATGGTTGAGAGCGACTAACACGGTCGCAGCATTTGAAGAACCTCCACCAATGCCACCTCCCATAGGAAGCACTTTCTTTAACTCAATATCCGCACCGAAAGTCGTCGATGTGTATTGTTGAAGGGCAGTTGCGGCTTTCCAAATCAGGTTATCTTCTGTCGCAACACCTGGAATTTCAGGTGTGATGGTTATCGAGCTTGTTTCTCGGTTTGCGGTAACCGTAAGTTCATCGCCAAAGTCGACAAACTGAAATAGGGTCTGAAGTTCGTGATAGCCATTGTC